>JADFPO010000118.1 GCA_022562295.1 Gemmatimonadota bacterium | reverse complement strand
CGACGGCGATCCCATCGTGTTGAATAACCAGGGGCTTTTGCGGGCGGCGATGGAGGACTACGAAGGGGCTAGAGAGGCGTTCAATACAATTTTGGAGACGCAGCGATCGCTGACCTGGCGGGCTAACGGTACGCGCGCGTTAGCCGGCATCGCGGAAATCCAAGGACAGCTCGGCGCCGCGGGCCGGCACCTGAGGCAGAACATGGAAGTGCAGGAGCAGCGAGGCGTGATCACCAACTTCCTTGTGGGCGCGGCATTGCTCGCCTCGATGGAGGTCCGCACACGAGGGCGAACGGAGGCAGGCATACAAATTGTCGAACAAGCCTTAGCGCGCCACCCCTTGGAGACCCTCTCGCCGGAGGATCGACCGTACCCGTCGCTCATCACCCTGTACGCCGACGCCGCGCGGCTCGACCGCGCTCGCGCGCTGATGGAAGAATACCAACGAGACGTACCCGAGTCGGTGAGGCGCGGGCAGCTCGACCGCCACACGGCGGCCGGAGCCCTGGCGCTCGCGGAGGGGCGCTTCGACGATGCGATTGCGTCCTTACGGGCTCGATACGACGCTGGTGGAATAGGCTGCGCCTATTGCAGCCTGCACCGGTTGGGAGAGGCGTACGAACTTGCCGGTGAGCCGGACTCGGCGCTGGCGGTCTACGAACGAGCCGCGAATGCGGACGAAACATTTCGCATGTACACGTGGGCTGATGGGTTTGCGCCGACCTTGAAGCGCGTCGGTGAGATGTACGAAGAGCGGGGCGATAGCGACAAGGCTGTCGAGTACTACAACCGGTTCGTGGAGCTGTGGGACAGCGCCGACGAGGAGCTGCAGCCGCAGGTGAGGGATGTGAGGGGGAGGATTGCGCGGTTGGTCGGTGAAGGACGATGAAGGACGGTCCAAGACGGTCGAAGACGATCCTGGACGGTGAGGACCGCGCCACCGTTTCACGGGTACTGCATCGTCCTCGACCGTCCTTGACCGTCCTTGACCGTCTTAGTTCTCAATTGTCATCGGCCCGGTTAGTACCTTCCCCGGCAACGCGTCCGTCCTCTCCCCGTCGTCTACTACAAATGTTCCGTTTATCAGCACATAGAGAAATCCCGTGCTGTACTGGTGCGGGTTCATGTAGGTCGCACGGTCGCTGATCGTGATGGGATCGAAGACGTTGATATCCGCGTAGTACCCCGTCTTCAAGAGCCCCCGATCCTCTAGCCCGATGATCTGTGCGGCCAGCGAGGTCATTCCTCGGATCGCATGCGGCAGCGTGATCACGGGACGATCCAAAGCGTAGCGGCGGATGAAGCGGGGAAAGATTCCATAGTAGCGCGGGTGCGGATAACCCACGTCGGGAACGATGTTGCCGCCGTCCGTTACGTAGGCGACGTAGTCTTGCTGGATGAAGTGATCGACATCGATGTCGTCGGTGTCGATGGCACGGAACCCACCGCCACCGGATCGGCGGATGTCCCCATTCAACTGGAGCCAGATGAGCGCGTCCATCGGAGACTCGTTTCGCATGTCGGCAATCTCTCGCAAGGTTTTTCCCGCGTACTGCGGATCGGCGGGGTACTCCACCAGCAGAAGCCGCTCCGGGCCGCCCGCCTTGGTGAACTGGTGCTCGATGTCGATCTCGAGTTTGTGCTTCAACTCCGGATCGTCCAGCGTGCGTTGGAAATTCTCCCGCGCGTTGGCCAGTGGGTTGTCGACCCATCTCATGAGACGGGAATCCACGCCGGGGTCGGTCTTTGCCCAGTTGGGGGTCACCCTCACACTCGGCGAGTTTCCGTAAGACGTGTATCCGTAGATGCTGAAGTAGACCTGCGCGCCGCGTGCACGCCCCTGGTCCATGAGTTGCACGTACGAGCGGCTCGCACCCCAGAAGTTGGGACCCTTCACCTTGACGTGGTGCCCCACGACTTTCGCGCCTGAGCGTTCGGAGATCTCGACCGTCTCCCTCACCGCATCGATCCCGTCCACCACCGGTGAATGGCTTGCGAGGTTGTAGTCTTGGCCGCTGGGGTTGTACCAGATCGGCGTGATTCCCTCGGAACGCTGATGCGTGTCGTAATACCCGCCGAGCGCTTTCACTTCTTTGGCCAGCTCCACCAGTTCGTCGGTCGAAGCGAAGCGATCCGGCAAACCGTTCTCGAGATTCACAAAGAGATAACGAGCCCCTTCTTGGAACCCCTGCCGCATCAGCGCCTTCATCCGTTCCAGTTCGTCGGCGGTCGGCTCGCGGTTGGCTCGTCCCATGGCCATCTCACGAATGTTGTTGAAGTTGACGGACGCCACCTCGTTCAACGCGTGACCGTCGCGTCGCCACTGCGCGATCTTCTCGCCAATGGGCCACGACGGTGTCACCGTCTCGGTCGTGATGCCCTGTGTGACGCTGTTGGCTGCCTTCCTCCCTTCCGGATGCCCGATCGCCCCGTCCCGGTTGGCCGAATGCGAGTGCATGTCTATGAACCCCGGCGTGACGTACATGCCCGTCGCATCGATCACCCTTCGCGCGCGAGCCGCATCGATTGCGCCGATCTCGACGATCATTTCGCCGCGGATCGCCACATCTGCCACGAAGAACGGATTGCCGGTACCATCCAGAATCATCCCGTTCTTGATGACCACGTCGTACAGCTCTTGAGCGTGAGCTGTAGAGTATGTCGAGGAAGTAGCCAACAGGAGAAGAGCGATGATTAACCAGCTGCGGAATGTGCGAGTCACGTGGCCCTCCGTTGGTGAGACATGTCGTGGATTTGAAAGTACACTTGGGTTACATACGGCCTGCCCGCCTGCCCATCCGCCCAACTGACCTACCGTCTTATCGCCCGACCGTCCGTCCCCTCCATCTTCCAAAAACCGATTCCGCCCGGCTGATACTGTACTTCGGTGGAGGCAACGCGCTGTTTCGATCGAAGGTCGAACACGTCCACCGTACCTCGTGTCGCTCCGATAGCTTCGTTGGACACGAACGCGTAGCGCGAATCCGGCGAGATCACGACGCCGTGCGTGACGGGCTGCGTCGTCGGAATGCGGGTTTCGTCGCCGGTCGCCAAGTCGAATACGGCGATGGATTGCGCGCCCTTCAGCGTCACGACGAGGATTCGCCCGTCGGCGCTCACGTCGGCGTTGTACGGGCCAGCGCCGGTGGAGAACCGCCGCGTCACCGTAAAGTTCTCCCGATCGATCTCCAGGATCTCTTTGCGACCGTTGCAGGGTACATAGAGATGCTCGTTGGACGGGTCCAGCGTGACCCAGGTGGGCTGGCACTGTCCGGGTCCCATCGCGCGCGTCACGTTCTCGTCGAGATCGAGCAGGCGTTCGTGACCGTCCGTCAACGCGAAACGGCGTGTTACCTGAAAGTCCTGCGTGTTGATCTCCACCAGCTGGTCGCTCATCATGCACGTGGAGTAGTGTCGCGTTCCATCGCTGCTCACCTTGCTGCCGTGCGGCATGACGCACGTCTCGATCTGCTCGGTTTCCTCCATGAACGGCGTGAACAACGCCGAGACTGAGCTTGGGACCGGGTTCCCATGGAGGTTGAAATTGACCACGAACAGCGACGCTCCGTCCGGGCTGATCGACATGGTGGCCGGAAAAAGGCCGACGGTGGTCGAATCCACGAACTCGTCCGTGCCGGTGGTCATCTTCCACACGAACCCGTACGGCGTCCCATGCGCGATCGAGACGTACCAGTGTTCCCCGCTCGGCGACACGGTGAGCCCGTGCGCACCATCGATGTCGGCCGGATGTCTCCCAACTTCGATGGTCTTTTCCTCGACGAGGCCGTCCGGACCGAAGCGGACCAGAGACACCAGATCGGACGACTCGTTGGCGACGTACACCCAATAGTTGGCGGTGGGCCGGTCGCCGGCCGATTGACCGGCGACCGGAGCCGCCACGAGGATTGCCGCTGCGCAGGAAAGAAGCCGATAGCGCATGAGCCGCTTTTCTTAGGGGACCAGAACCTGGGGTCGCGCGTACTTGATCACCCAGAGCCCGCTGTTCATGTCACTCACGAAGATGTTCCCCTTGTGAGGCTGAGGTCCCCACGCCATGGCGGAAAGCGGCGTGATGCCTTCGCCAATCGCGGCGGACGTCCGATACCGGCCAACTTCGCGGCCCTGTCGGTAGAGATCTCCCCGCAGTTCGCCGGACACGTCGACGATGCGGAGTCCGCCCTGATAATACGCGATGTACATCAACCCGTCTTCCACCCACAGGTTGTGCGCGCCGGCCTCGGGGACTTCGTACTTGCCGACTTCCCGGGGGTTGTCGATATCGCTGACGTCCACGATGTGCACGTATCCGCGCATGCCGTCCGACGTGCCGATCTCGTCGCCCAGGAACACATAGTTCCCCTCGCGCCACGCCGCGTGGGTGTTGCCCATGCCGTACGCGAAGCTCGAGACAAACACCGGCTCGGTGGGTGTGCCGCCGTGCGTGCCGGCGCCGACGTCCAGGATCACCAGACCGTCGTCCCAGTACGAGAGATAGGCGTAACCGTCCTCCGCCCACACATCGTGCAGGCTCTTGTCGGTCTCACCGGGACGGAGTTCCCAGCGGCCCACGTGTCGCGGAGCACTCGGGTCGCTCAGATCCAGGATGTGCATCGCGCTGGTTCCGTCGTTGACGGAGTAGACCACGTTGCCGTTGATCCACACGTTGTGAATGCCGGCGGTCAGCGAGTCCGTCAGCTCGGAGATGATGCGCGGGTGAGCCGGATTGGCGAGGTCGAGCACGACGATCCCGTTGCGACGGTTGCTGGCTCCCTCACGAGTGATGATCGCCCACGACGCGTCGGCGCTGACCTTGACGTCGTTGACGACGCGGGCGTTCACCACGACGGAGTCCATGAGGACGACCGCGGCGGGATCGGTCACGTCCCACACGAACATGCGCTCACCGCCACCGCGCGCATGCGTTCCGGTGTAGGCGTAGTCCCGGCCGTCGTTGCCCTCGAAGACCCACAGATCGCTCGTGGATACATGCGCAACCGCGCCGTGATCGACCAGCGTCACATCCGACACGGTCGGGGCCGGACGCGCTTCGACCTCGACCAACGCGTCGGCCGCGAGTCCGCCCATGCTCACCACCACGCGAAATGCGCCCGGGTCTTCGGCCACGAACGAGCCGTCTTCGTACACGTACGCTCCGCCGATGGAGTCGAGGCCGAACACCGAGTACGACAGGGCGATGTCTTCCACCCGCCGGCCGGCTGCATCCAGCGGGCGGACGTCGAACTGCACGACGTCGCCCGTGCGCACGGCCGCCGTGGAGGGCGAGATGTTGAGATCCTCGACCGGGTTGTCGATCACCTCGACGCTCATCCGCTCGGAGACGCCGTTCTCCGTGCTCGCAACTATGGTCGCGGTCCCGGGCTCAGACGGCATGAACACGCCGCTCCGGGTCACGGTCGCCACCGAGGGGTTCTCGCTTCTCCACGTCACGGTTGCGGTGGCGTGCTCGGCGCCGTGATCGGTGATGACGGTACCGTCGAGCTTGAAGCTGGTGCCCGTGTAGGGCTTGTAGGCGAGTTCCGCAATCTCGATGCTCGCGGCGGGATAGTCCCGCACGACGACGTCCGTCGATCCGATCTGCACGACACCGCGGATTCCCCGGAATCCCCGCCCCTCAGCATCGGCTGGCACCCGCACCAGCGCCACGACCGTCGTGGTCCCCGGTGTGTTGGCGACGAAGCGGCCCGACGCGCTCATGCGGCCGTCCAAGGCTCGAAGGCCACCGCGGGCCGTGAAGAGCACGACGGCGTCCTCGACGAGATTGCCGTCGGCGTCGTAGAGATTGGCTCGAATGCTGAGTGTGTCGCCGCGCTGCGCGGTGGCGGGCGCCTCAAACGTGGCGGACGTGACACGGGTTCCGGCTTGGGCCTGCTCCGGGGTTACAGACGGAAGCTGCTCCGCCGAGGCGGTTCCGGTGGCCAGTGCCAGCGCCAGGAACAGACGGGCGGCTTGAGGCGGAATTCGGTCGAGAGACATCTGGTACGCTCCTCTATATTCTGGAACAGCAAAGCTAGGGGCTTGACCGCCGTTGGGCTAGCTCGGTGCGGGCAGGCGGGCAGGCGGGCAGGTGGGCAGGTGGGCAGGAGGGACGGTGGACCAGAGCAGGTTGGTAAAGAGAAGCGACGATCGAGGACGGTCTAAGACGGTCTTAGACGGTCGAAGACGAGCCGAGTCGGAGTGTAGCTGGCGGCTCGCGGCTCGTAGTTCGTAGTTCGTAGTTCGTAGTTCGAAAGGGAGAGACTGCGTTTGTCACATGCATTCGTACTGCGTGGGGTGCGGCAGGCACACGACGACAACTCCATTCTGCATGACATAGATCTCGAGATTCAGAGGGGTCAGATCACCGCGCTCATCGGCCCGTCAGGGTCGGGGAAGAGCGCGTTGCTGCGGCTGCTGAATCGGCTGAGCGATCCCGTCGCTGGCGAGATTATGTACTCCGGCCGTCCGATTGCGGACTACCCCATCGGCGAACTCCGGCGACGAGTCGGGTTTGTCTTCCAGACCCCTGTCGTGTTCCCGGGCACCGTGCGGGACAATCTTCTTGTGGCCGCCGAGATCGCCGGTACACCGAGCGACGAGATCGAGCCGCGCATGGAGGAGGCTCTGCTCCTGGCCGAACTCGACAAAGACTTCGCTGACCGCGACGCCACGCGCCTTTCCGTAGGACAAAAGCAACGGGTCAACATTGCGCGCGCGCTCATGACGGCGTGCGAGACGCTGCTCATGGACGAGCCGACCGCGTCTTTGGATCCCGAAACGGCCGACAAGCTGGGACGGACCATCGCACGGCTGAGCGCTGAGCGCGGACTCACCGTCGTCGCGGCCACGCACAGGCTCGCGGAGGCGAGGGAGTTGTCCGACCACATGATCATGCTGGATGCCGGGAGCGTGATTGAAGCGGGTCCGACCGCCGAACTGTTCGAGAGGTCGTCGCATCCACGTCTCCGTGCGTTTCTCAAATCCGTGGGATGACTGGAGGGGCTTCAACATGGTGCCAATGCAAATTCACACCACATTACGATGGGGGGGAACTGGGTGGGGATCCGCGACGATCTGCCCAATCCGCGGTGAACTACACGCCCTCTCCCCTTCGCTGACGCCGCATTCTCCGCAGGGCCACCGGCTCGGAGAAGCAACGCGGATGACGCGGAAAAAGCGGGTTACCGCGGATCATTTGAGGGGTGTGCGATTAGCCGCTGGGGCGACTTCAACATGGTGCCAATGCACATTCACACCACATTACGATGGGGGGGGAACTGGGTGGGGATCCGCGACGATCTGCCCAATCCGCGTGATCCGCGGTGAACTACACGCCCTCTCCCCTTCTCTGACGCCGCATCCTCCGCAGAGTTGACGGTCAGAATAGAGCGCAGACCATGATACAACTCTCCTGGCTCGATCTTACGCTCGCGACGGGGCTGATCCTGATCGCCGTCGGTTTGTCGCACTGGCAACGGGTCGGTCTGGCACGCGACATCGTCGTGGGCGCGGTCCGGTCGGTGGTGCAACTCGTGCTCGTCGGGTATGTGATTCTGTACATCTTCGAGTTCGACCGGTGGTATTTCGTAATGGGGGCGTTGGGGATCATGGTGGCGGTGGCCACTCGCACGGCCGTTCGACGGCAGGACAAGCCGACCAGAGAGCTGTACGGCATCGTCGGGGCGGCGATGCTCGTCGGATCGGGATTGACGATGGTGTACGTGGGCAGCGTCATCGTGCGAGCGGACCCGTGGTACGATCCGCGCTACGTGATTCCGCTGTTCGGTATGATCATGGGGAACGCGATGAACGCGGCCGCACTCGCCGCCGAGCGGCTGGCCGCGGAGATAGACGCGCGGCGGGCCGAGATCGAAGCCTACCTCGCCCTCGGCGCGACGCCCGGCCGTGCCACGCGTGACGCCGTGCGGCGCGCGATTCGGGCATCGATGATCCCTATGGTGAATAGCCTCATGGTGGTTGGGATCGTCGCGCTACCGGGCATGATGACCGGCCAGATCATCGCGGGCGCTTCTCCCATCACGGCGGTGCGTTATCAGATCGTCGTGATGTTCATGTTGATGGCGGCGGTGACGATCACAGGGACGATCGTGCCGGTGTGGTATCGCCGGTGTTTCTTTACGGCCGCGCAGCAACTGCGGTAATCGCCAATTCCTGCGACTCTTCAAATACGCCAGGCGGGATTCGAACCCACGACCTCTGCCTCCGGAGGGCAGCGCTCTATCCAGCTGAGCTACTGGCGCGCAATAGGTGGTAGGGGATAGGTAATAGGGGATGGGGGCTGGGTCCTATCCCCTATTACCTACTACCTATCACCTACAATCGGGGCGGCCGGACTTGAACCGGCGACCTCCTGCTCCCGAAGCAGGCGCGCTACCGGGCTGCGCTACGCCCCGATGAGTAAGTACCACAACAACTTAACCCTACTTGGCCGCCTCGCGAAAAGGCAGGGTGTGCAATTTTATGTGCAATTAACGCGCTCCCCATCGCACTATCCCTTGCTTTCCCTAAGCTGCCCGCCACTCAAGACGACTTGCAACATAGTCGCCTCATCTGCCTGCTGGTAGCATTGCTTGAGGCTGTCGGTTTCCGTCCAACCACCGGCTGCAGCTACATCCACGTCCGGCAAGTGCTTTCGCTCCGTGGCCCACTTGCGCCGGTAGGCGTGCCACAGGGAGCCTCTCTGCTTTGGCACCTCGGCAAGCTTCTCGGCCTTCATGAGCCAGTCTGATGCCAGCTCGTACCGGATCGGTTGATCAGGACTAATCGGCGACGGGAACAGAACTGCACCGCCAATGCCAGGACGCTCCTCCAGAACTCGGTCAATGGCCGCCCGGACGGTTGGGGAGATAGGTACTAGCGTCTCCCTGCCGGTTTTGTCCGTGTCTGCAGGCCACAGGATCGCGCCGTGCAGAGCCTGATCGAGGCGCAGGTCCTGATACCGCAACGAACACACGGCGGTTATTCGGCGTCCGGTGCCATTTACAATGTCGAGAATCTCGCTGAGGTACGACCTCACAGTTCTTCGTTTGCCGTCCCAGCGATGCTCCATCGTGATTCGATCAGAGACTGCCCGCACCGCCTCGTAACGATCCTGCGTGGCAACGGGCCGTCGTGGGTTCTTCTCTGACGGGACATCAAAACCTCTGATCGGATTCTCGCGAAGCAGATACCGGCCTTCCCTATCGCGCCATTTCGCTCCCCAGTTCAAGACCCACCCGAGCCACTCGCAGTCGCGCTCAACTGTCCGGGCACGTACCGGCTTGCGTTTCGTTGTTGGCACCGGCTTGCCGTGAGCGTCGATAGCACCCGAGCTGCGGCCCCCCGTGAAACCCTCCCACTCTCCGAGGGTGATGCGGTGCGGGTCCTTGCGTGCTCCAAGTTGCCGTGTCCACATCCCGATCCGCCGAGCATCCTCTACCTGCTCACCTCGACTCTTTCGCGGAGTGCGGTGCGTCTCATAGAGGGCGAAGAGACGTGCCAGGGTCGTTTTCCCTGTCGCGATCTCCGCCTGCCCCTCTCTCAGCTTCGCTGCCTGCTCCAATGCGTACACCTCGGCTCGGTCTCGGTCGCGATGCCCCAACGAGATCCTGCGGTAGCCCCCACGACCGTTCCGCAGACTCTGGTCGAACGCTCGTGCGTAGAGCGGTCCGTCTCGCTCCCGCTCAAAGACCGTGACGGTATGACCCCGGTCACCTTCGGCGAAGGACCAGAGCTTACTTCGTTTTCGCTTTTTTGGCATGTCGTGCCTCTTCTCGGGTGATGGTTCGCTCTAGCGCGTCCGCTGCTTTGAGCATCTGGTTCGCTCGCTTGCGCACATAGCGCGACAGTGCCTTAGCCGAGTCGAGAGTCACGGAGCGGCTCCCGTCTCGATAGCTCTGTAGGGTGCGATACGCCTTGCCCATTCCGGCAGCCACGTCGCTGGGGAGTGCTATCGCGGCTTCCAGGGCCTTCCTGAAGCCACTTTCTAGCGCCTTGGACATGTGCAGAATATCTGCATGTCTCTTGGGTAACGCAAGCTTAGCCCCCCGCGAGAATCGTTCCCGCCAGATCCGGCTCAGCATCGGTCGGCCTACGTGGCAACCTGCCTGCCTTGCGAGGGAGGTCGCCCCGGCGCACGCGGGGACAGTTCTTGGTGCCCATGTTGGGCAACTCGCCACTGGCGACCTTCTTCTGTAGCGCAGAGTAGGAGTAACCCGATTCCTGCGTGGCTTCGTTGAGCGTGAGGGATTCCAGAGCATGTTCACGAAGAAATGCCTCTAGCTCATCTACGCACCACTCCAGCAATACAGCATGCCCCTCAGCACCGCACTCGCGCAGGGTGCCCGCTTTGTCGTGCCACTGGGCGGTGAGGAGTTTCACGGTGTCATG
>JADFPO010000117.1 GCA_022562295.1 Gemmatimonadota bacterium | reverse complement strand
TGACTGCGGACTGACCTTCGTCCAGGCCCCTCCGCGCTCATCCGCACCCTTTCCGCGACATCCGCGGCCCAGCCACCGTAGCTCAGTGGTAGAGCTCTCGATTCGTAATCGAGTGGTCGACAGTTCGACTCTGTCCGGTGGCTCTCTGACATCGCGCAGCGGATCCTCAGATGCATCCGAAAAGGGCGACATGTGGGGTTGAGGTTGTGAGCACGACCGGCCGTAGTCAGTCGATTTTCATGTTCCCGCAGATGTCAGTCGCTACTCTCCTCTCCTCCACCCCCCACGGTTGACCGACTGCTATTGCCCATCTGCCTGCCTGCCGGCCAGCCCGTCCGTTTTTTCCACGAGTAAATTCGCGGCTCGACTGGCCTGTCGCTGAAAGCGACGTCATGGGCCGACGTCGACCGCCCGCCTGCCCGCCTGCCCGCCTGCCCATCTGCAGGATCGCCCGTCTCCCACCACGCCACCTCTGCCTCGTGCCCACAATCGGTGCAGCAGACGGCCAGCTGGTGCGCGAACAGTCTCAGGCGCTCCGCGCAATGAGCACACACGGCGTATGTGTTGCCAAGATCCGCAGCGGTGCCGCGCACCGGGTTCCGTTCTCCGTTCGCGCGGTACACCACGCTGAACCGATGCGGTCGCGGTAGCCTCGGCCGCACTTGGACGATGCGGCGGGGAACCGCCACTGCGCGGTTGGTGATGGCTAGAAAAACCTTCTCGGGTTCTGTGTCTTCCACGACCGGATACCACGCCCCGCGTCTGAGGTTGCGAGAGACGGACAGCTTCACGGTGGGCCAGACTCGCGCCCAGCCAGCCTGCTCGCGTGCGTCGCGTAATAAGTTGGTATCCATTTTTTGTGACCGCCCACGATCCTTGAACAAGGAATGGTATCTCCCCCCTCCATGTTGTGCCGTGACGTAGCTAACAGTTGACCGGGGACGACGGTCACCCAAAAGCCGGAGGTATCGCGTCGGAAGGTTTGGGATAATCAATGAGCCGCGCGGCCTCGTGCGCGGAGCACGAAGGGGTCAGGCGCGGCCGACAGGTTCCTGTGCCTGGCCCTCAATGAGGGCTATCCATGGTCGAACCAACCTCGTGTGTAACGTTGGGTCCGGTGGTGGCATCTTATTAGACCGCCAGTAGTTGGGGCCTGGGACCCAGATTTGTGACGCACGTCACAAATGGCCATCGGCACCTACGGGTTCCCGTGGTCTCTTCTTGCTGGCGCATGACGTGATGTTGGACGGGGGACGCCCTCGGCGGAGACACGAGCTTGAAGCAACGACTCCACAATTCACACGAGGGCGCCGAGCATGCACGAGACGAGCACGATACCGGAACGGGAGGCCAGTAATGTGGCCGGCGAGTAGGGGTCGCGACCCCGAGCACGCGGTAGTTCGATCGACGAACATTGCCGAGGCGGCGCCGTCACACCCGGGCATCTCGGTGATCGCGGCGGACGCTGAACTGGTGGGCGACGTGTCCACGCCGGGTGACATTCGGATCGAGGGCCGTTTGACCGGTAATGTGCGGGCGGCCGAGCAGTTGTTGGTGGCACGGGGTGGGCGGATCGACGGAGAAATCGATGCGGCCGAGGCGGTTATCGGTGGTGAGGTGGTCGGTCCCGTTCGTGCTTCGCGGAGTGTGACTCTTCAGGCGTCGGCGCAAGTGTTTGGGACGATCACCACGCCTCGAATCAGCGTGGAGGAGGGTGCTGCCATGGATGTGGACCTGTGCATGACGGAGCCGCGTCCGATCGAGCAGCGTGGAGCAGCTTGACCAGCCAAAGTGTAACGCCTGACGACACCAGCGAGGGTTCGATGCAGCCGAAAGTGTTAATCATTGACGACGATCGAGGAGTGCGAAAGAGCTTCAGGGGCGTTCTCGAGCGGGACGGTTTCGCCGTCACGACGGTCGGTGGCGCCGTGGCCGCATTCGCCGAACTCAAGCTTCACCGCTTTGAAGCGATCGTGTGTGATGTCATTCTTCCGGAGACCGACGGGACGACCTTCTTCGAGGAACTACAGGAAGAATATCCGGAGATGGCGTCACGAGTGGTGTTCGTGACCGGATGGATCGAGGAAGAGAAGATCAAGGGGCTCTTGGAATACACCGGCCAACCTTTCTTGGCGAAACCCGTCGACTTCGGCGAGCTGGGCCGCGTCATACGACAAACCGTGGCTCGGGCAGACGCGGCGCTGGGGCCGATGACCCTCCCCGTCGATTGACACCAGGTCTTGACCGGAGTCGCCTGCGGCTTCGAACCAGTGGCCCGCGGAGGTTGAGCGGGCCGTTTTCTTTGCGATCATCGCGACGGAGGGGCGGCCGCCACAGCGTAAGGCCGGTGTCTGGCTGTCCCTGCCGGGCTCGGAGATTGGAGTGGGGGGCACTGGATGCTCCAAGTCGCCGCAACCGTCTTTGCGATCGTAGCGGTGACTTGGCTGCGGCGCGCGGCTACATTTGCGGTATTCGATTGGCGAGGCCGATCACCAAGAGGACCGAATGGAACAAGAAGAACGTCTGACTCCTCTCGATAATTACATTGCGTCACTGGATCGGGCGGCCCAATACGCGACCGCCCTGGCCTACACGCTCAGGGGTGTTCGGACCGAAGAGGCACTCCTACAGAAGGATCTGCTCGACACGTGGATCGATTTGACCGGGAAACTGGACAAGGAACGCACGGTCATCCTGCGGGGCCAGGAGCAGTACCAGAGGTGGGCCATTAAGAGGTTCAAGGAAAAGCAAGAGCGGGCCACCTACAAGCTTCCTTCGTTCCAGCGGTGACGCGCCCCCGCCCCGTTGGGGGTGGACGGAATCGGCGTAATGGAGCATGTTGTTCGGGTCACCGTCCCTATCGACCGGAAATGCCGAGTATGTCAGCCGTGCAACAGGGTCCCGTTACAGCATCGCAGGTTCATCGGCTGTCCGATGGGGCCGAGTTACCCCTCCTGGACCCGCGCCTGCTGGCGGCCCTCACGACCTCGCCGAGTAATCGGCACACCCGCACGGCGTCCGGCGAATACCTCATTCTGAGCGAGGCCGACCTGGCGCAGTTCGATCCCCGGCGCGTGAATGAAGTGCGCGCCGCGCTCTCCGGCTGGAACACTATCACCGGCCCGGAACTCGACATTCGTCCGGAAAGCGTCGCGCGGTTGCCGTTGGGCCTCATCGGCGAGCTTTGGGCCAGGCGCGGGACTGCGGTCGGGGCCACTGCCGGGCTGGCGTTCGCCTTCGGACTGCTCGCGAGCTTGCTCGCGTAGCTGGCGGATGGGGTGAGCGGGCCGGCTCACTCTCGTATCACCGTCGACATCCATCTCTTCAAGACTCACCCCTAGATGTCTCCGGCGCGCATCCTGCCTCTGGCCGTCTGGCTCGGAACGGGGCTTCTCTGGGGCACGACGTGGGCGGTCATTCGAGTTGGGTTGCGTTACATCCCGCCCTTCACACTCTCCGCGTTGCGCACGGCGTTGGCGGCGGCGACGCTTCTGGCATTCGCCATGCTCTTCGAACGCGGCAAGCTGCCCCCAGCGCGCGAGGTGCGTTTTTGGGCAGTGATCGGTGCCATGCAGATCGGTATGCCCTACGCGCTGATCTTTTGGGCGGAGCAGTACATCTCATCGGGACTCACCGCGATGCTGTTCGCCACATTCCCGGCCTTCACGGCCGTGGCCGCGCATTTTGTGCTGAAGCACGAGTCACTCACCCTGCGAAAGACGGCCGGAACCCTGCTGGCATTGGTGGCCGTAGCGTCGTTGGTTGGTGCCGCACCGTCGCAGCGACCGCCGGTTGGCGCCGTCGTCGCCGTTCTTGTGGCTTCGATGGCGGCGGCCCTCGGCACGGTTATGGTGCGCCGGCATGGGCAAAGCACGTCCACTACCTGGCTCACCACCATTCAGATAACCTCGGCGGCTGCCCTACTCACGGTGCTGGCGCTGGCGTTCGAGGGAGGCCGTCCGGCGCAGTTCAACCTCAGGTCGATTGCCGTCGTGCTGTACCTCGCCTGGGTCATAACGGTTGCCTGCTACCTTGGCCTCTTCTGGTTGCTCAAGCGGCTCGACGCGACGTTCGTCAGCATGGGCGTGATATTCGAGACGGTGGTCGGGGTGTTTCTGGGTGCCTTGGCGCTCGGTGAAACGTTGGGGGGTCGGGTGTTCGCCGGTTTGGCGCTCGTCGGCCTGAGCGTCTATCTGGTGACGGTGAGGCCGAAGGGTGCAGCGACGGTGGTTCCGTAGGCGGGCAGGCGGGCAGGCGGGCGTGGCTACCCGGCCTTGGAAGGTTTGAACTCTCTCCCCATCGATTCATATAACTTCCATGTGAGCCGACTTGCGTCCTCTCGTAACGCGAACAATTCGTTCGACTGCGGATCTGTTAAATAACCCAGGTCCTTGGCGAGGTGCAGTGCGTAAGCCACTTCGGAGAGCGAAGCGTTAGCGATGTCCAAGAAACGGCGAAACTCTCGACGTCCCCTGCGAGCGGATCCCTCTGCCATATTTAGCGGCGCCGAAGCGGCAGCCCGGCGAGTTTGCGCCACCAATCCATAGCGTTCGTGGTCGGGGTAATCACGCGTGGCTTGGTAGACGGCGAGCACGAGCCGATGGCAGGCACGCCAAGCGTCGAATCGTTCATATGGCTTCACAGCGGTAACCTAAGGCTTTCGATTCGACAGACGACAATCATTCTTACGCGTAACTGAACATTAACTTACAGACTCGGCCCGCCCGCCTGCCCGCCCGTCTGCCCAACCGCCCATCTGCCCATCCATCTGTACAACTCCTCGTAGCTGAGCCATTTTCTCTCCATGCTGCTGCTCAAGATCATCCAGAAGTTGATCGCCACACTCAACTCGGACGGCACACCAGGGCAGGTGGCGGCGGGGATCGCCCTGGGATCGGCGTTCGGACTCACGCCGTTTGCCAGCCTGCACAACCTCGTCATCTTCGGCGCAGTGTTCCTGTTCAACGTGTCCTTCCCGGCAGCGATGCTCGGATGGGTGATCTTCGCGCCGGTCGGATTCCTGCTCGATCCGCTGTTCGATACGATCGGCCGGATGCTGTTGGTCGACTCGCCCAATCTCGTTCCGATGTGGACTGCCCTCTACAACATGCCGGTCGTGCCGTTGTCGAACTACAACAACACGGTGGTGCTCGGCAGTTTCTTGGGATGGGTCGTTCTGTTCGTGCCCATCTTCTTTTTCGCGCGGTGGGGCGTCGGCGCCTATCGACAGCACGTGCTGCCGCGTCTCGAGAAGATGAAGTTTATTCGCGCCATGAAGGCGTCCAAGTTGTATAACGTCTACCAGTGGTTCCAGGCCGAGTAGCATGCGGATATTCCGGTGGAAAGCGGCCATACCGCTCGGATTGTTCCTCACGCTGGCAGGCGTAGGGTGGATTTTCTTCGTAGACACGGCCGTCGAGCGCGCGATCGAAGCGATCGGTACTGCTATTGTCGGCGCGAAGGTGGAGTTGGAGGAGGTCGACGTACAGTTCCGGAACGGGTCGGTGGTGTTGCGGGGGTTGCAGGTGACCGATCCGGACGCTCCGATGACCAATCTGGTCGAGGTGGCGGAGATGGTGGCGCAGGTCCGGATGCTCCCGCTGCTCGAGAAGAAGATCTATATCGACACGGTAGCCATGCGTGGCGTCAAGTTCGGCACGGAGCGCGCCAGCTCGGGTGCAATCGAAAAGCCGCCCGACCCGGAAGCGGGGGCCATGCGACAGCGGATCGACGCGTGGGCGGAGCGCGTGCCGATTCCGGAGTTCAGTCTCGCAGGGTTGAGCGGCACGGTGGACGTGGCCGCCATCCGACCGGAGAGCCTACAGACACCGCGTGTCGCCCAGGGTATCGTCGGGGCGGCGGATTCCGCGCGGCAGGCGTGGGCCTCGCAACTCGAGGCGATCAATCCACGGCCGGTGATCGACTCAGCCCAGGCGTTCGTCAATTCCCTCGAGGGAGCATCGTTGCGGAGCCTCGGATTGCGAGGTGTACCCCGCGCGATCAGCACGCTTCGGTCCACCATCACGGGCATTACCCAAACCCGTGACGCGCTCACCCAGCTCGAGAGCAGCGTGACGGGAGGCGTCGCGGACCTCCGACAGCGGGTGAGTTCCCTGGCGGAGGCCCGTGCCGCCGATCTGGCGAGTGCGCGCAACCTCCTGAAGATCCCGTCGCTCTCCGCTCCGGATATAGCGCCCGCGCTGTTCGGTCAGGCCGCCCTCGGACGGGTGCAACGTCTGCTCTATTGGGCGAAGATGGCGGACCGCTATCTGCCGCCCGGACTCGATCCGCGACGCCGGCAAGGGCCGGACAGGATCAGGCTGTCGGGAACCACGATCGAGTTCCCGGGACGCCGCAGTCTACCGGGTTTCACTATTGGTGTGGCCGAAATCGACCTGCAACTCGACACGACCGCGTCAACCGGCGGGTCGTACCGCGCCGAAATCACAGATCTTACATCCTCGCCATCGGTGCTGGGACGACCGATGCGGATCTCGGCGGCGAGGACGGAGGCGAGTTCGGGCCCGGAGGCGATCGAGTTTGCGGCGGTGCTCGATCACGTCACGGCGTCGGTGCGCGACTCCGTCGGACTGAGTCTCACCGGTGTGGCCTTGCCCTCGATCACACTTCCCGGGCTCGGAGTCCGAATCGATTTCGGGCGCGGTGTGAACGAACTCACTTTTGTGCGCACAGGCGACAGCGTGACTGGCCGTCTGCTGTGGAGCTCGTCACAGGTTTCCTGGGACCGCGGGTCGCTCGGTGGCGGTCGGGTCAACGAGATCGTGTGGCGGGCGTTGTCCTCGGTGCGCAGTGTCGACGTCGAGGTCCGTATATCTGGCAGCATCGACGGACCGTCCATCGCGGTGCGCTCGAGCGTGGCAAGGGATATCTCGCGCAGCTTGCAACGCGAGTTGCGCAACGAGGTGGCAGCCGCCGAGCGGCGGATCCGGGCCGAAGTGGAGCGACTGGTCGAACAGCCGATCGCGGATGCGCGGGCACAAGTATCACTGGCGGAGACCAGTGTCCAAGGCCTCATCGCCCAACATCGACAGCGGCTGGACGATGTGCGAGCGCAACTGGAAACGCGTGTGGGGGAACTGCGACGGCTACTGCCGTTCAGCTATCAGTATCAGCTTTCAACGTCCGTCGTTTCGCCGTCCGGGCAGCCGTCGGGAAACCGCTGATGACGCTGATGGGACGGACAACAGCGGATCCTACCCCCCACCTCCACACCCCAACAAAGTATTTGATTCGTGTTCACCCGCGTCTTCCGCGTTATCCGCGGTCTCCTGAAAACGGCCGGACCCACGGCGGTCGGAACTGAAGGCGAATATTGCAGCCGGGTCGCCGATTGACGAGTTTTGACACAGCCTTAGCTGACAGCTGAGACAGCTCACCCCCGATTCCCTATCGCGATGTAATCCCTCTCGTCACTTCCGAGGTAGATCTGGCGGGGCCGTGCGATGCGCTGCTCCTCATCCAAATGGCCCTCCTCCCACTGGGCCAGCCATCCCGGCGTGCGGCCGATCGCGAATAACACCGGGAACATCTCGACCGGAAAGCCCATCGCCTCGTAGATGATGCCGGAGTAGAAGTCGACGTTGGGATACAGCTTGTGCGACACGAAGTAGTCGTCCTCGAGAGCGATACGCTCGAGCTCGAGGGCGATGTCGATCAACGGATTCTTGCCGGTCACCTCGAATACGTCGGAAGCCACTCCCTTGATGATCCTGGCTCGCGGATCGTAGTTCTTGTACACTCGGTGGCCGAAGCCCATCAGCCTGACTTCCTTGTTCTTCACGCGCTGGATATAGTCGGGGATGTTCTTGATGTCTCCGATCTCTCGCAGCATCCGCAGCACCGCCTCGTTTGCGCCGCCGTGGAGGGGTCCGTACAGCGCCGCAGCGGCCGCCGCCATGGCGCTGTACGGATCGACACCGCTCGATCCCACCGCACGCATGGCGTTGGTGGAGCAGTTTTGTCCGTGGTCCGCGTGCAGGATGAACAACACGTCCAGCGCGCGCTCCAACACGGGATCGGGTTTGTAACGGTCCTGCGCCGTGCGATACATCATGTTCAAGAAGTTGCCGGCGTACGACAGGTCATTGTCCGGATAGGTGTACGGGAGGCCAATCGTGTGTCGATGCGCAAACGCTGCAATGGTGGGCGTCTTCGCGATCAGCCGGTAGATCTGGTGGCGCCGGTGGACGGGGTCGTCGAGCTTCTTGGCGTTGGGATAAAAAGTCGACAGTGCAGCCACCGTGCTCACGAACACACCCATCGGGTGCGCGTCGTAGCGGAAGCCGTCCATCAACTTCTTCACGTTCTCATGAATGAACGTGTGATGAGTTATCTGATGATCCCAGTCCTCCAGTTCCTGCGTGGTCGGAAGCTCGCCGTGAATCAGCAGATATGCCGTTTCGAGAAACGTACTCTTCTCCGCTAGCTGCTCGATGGGGTATCCCCGATACCGCAGGATGCCCTTCTCTCCATCGATCACCGTGACACGGCTTTTGACCGACGCCGTATTGCCGAGACCCGGATCGTAGGTCATGAGCCCAAAATCGTCCGGGTCTACTTTGATCTGACGGAGCGCCATCGCGTTTATCGTGCCGTTCTCGATCGGTATGTTGTAGGTCTTTCCGGTCCGGTTGTCGGTGATGGTCAGGGTGTTGTCGGCCACGTTGTCCTCGGTCTTTCCGGCCCGGTCGTCGGTGACGGTCGATGTCTTGGGAGCCATGGGGTCCTCTGCCGCTGTTGTGGGAGGTTGGCGAGCGGCGACGCTCACAAGATAGCGCAGTGTATCGCAACACTCCACCGATGGCAGGAGGCTCCGGCGCCCAACCTCCACGCCCGAAGCATCGCTGCGCTGGGCTGCCGCCGCCGATCTCGTGCACGGCTGGGCCCACGGCGTTGATCGGGCTCTCGACCCAGGTAGGGGTTGAAATAACGGGGCAGGGGAGCGTATGCTCCAGTGTCTGATCGCGGCCGGGCAGCCGGCCACCTCGGATTCTCCGAGACCCTATACCCGGAACGCACATGAAAATCCTATGTCCCCGCGCGATCCTGCCGATGGCCATCCTGGTGGCCGTGTCATGTTCTGCCGCCGACCGGGACGCCCCTCCCGATTTCGTCCTCGGGGCCGTGGAGTTCTCGGGACCTCCGGGCAGCGCCGAGCCCAATCTCTTCACGACCGGTGACGGTCGCGTGCTCATGTCCTGGCATGAACCGACTGGAGAGGAAACGCACGCGTTGCGGATGGCCGTCCGCACGCAGCACGGCTGGTCGGAACCGGTGACGGTGGCGCAAGACCGAGCATTTTTCGTGAATTGGGCCGATTTTCCGTCGGTAGTGGAGCAGACCGATGGCACTTGGGTCGTGCATTGGCTGGAAAAAGTCGCGAGGCCTCCGTACGCGTACCATGTCATGCTGTCGCGATCCACTGACAACGGGGAAACGTGGAGCGAGCCAGGGCGTGCGCACCAAGATCTTTCGCCAACCGAGCACGGCTTCGTGTCGATGGTTCCGCTGGCTGAAGGGGGGGTATCACTCCTGTTTCTCGACGGGAGAAGCACGGGCCCGGGTCCTGATGGGCACGGTATGGGCCCCATGTCCGTCAGGTTCAACATGGTGAGCGCCGATGGGAAGATCGGAAGTGAATCGCTGGTCGACGAGCGCGCCTGCGACTGCTGCCAAACCGCCCTGGTGAGGCTGGACAATGGCAATTTCGTCGCCGCCTATCGCGATCGGACCGAGGAGGAGATCCGCGACATCGCCGTGTCGCGTCTGATTGACGGTGAGTGGACGGATCCCCGTGTCGTAGCCAATGACAACTGGCACTTCGCCGCGTGCCCGGTCAACGGCCCATCGCTCTCGACCGCCGGAGATGACGTGGTCCTGGCGTGGTTTACCGCCCCTGACGGCGACAACCGCGTCTCGGTGGCGTTTTCGCGAGATGGCGCCGAGACGTTCGGCACGCCCATTCGGATCGACGATGGCAATCCGTCGGGGCGCGTCGATATCGAGTTGTTGGACGACGGGTCGGCGCTCGTAGTGTGGCTGGAGCAGATGGGTAAGGAGGCCGCCATACGCGCGCGGCGAGTAGAGGCCTCCGGGGCGCTCGGCGCCCCCTGGACGGTGACATCCACGAGTGCGGCTCGGCGGAGCGGCTTCCCGCGACTCACCACCACCGGTGACGAAGTGGTATTCGCGTGGACGCTCGTGGGAGATGACGGGGGGGTGCGTGTGGCTACGGCGGTGGCGGTAGAACCGATAGGATGGTAGGACGGGTAGGCGGGCAGGCGGGCAGGCGGGCAGGCGGGCAGATGGGCAGATGGGCAGTTGGGCAGACGGTAGGACGGTAGCGCGAGGCATACCGACTGACCGTCGGGTGGGGTGCGGAGTGGTGGGGGCCCGCCGGGAGGGGTAGTGGGGTGGTAGGGGCCCGGCCGGGAGGGGTTGAGGGGAGAGGGGGCCCGCCGGGTCGGGTAGTAG
>JADFPO010000030.1 GCA_022562295.1 Gemmatimonadota bacterium | reverse complement strand
TAACCACCGACGGCACCCCTTACTGCTGGGGTTTCAACGTCACTGGACAGTTGGGGGACGGCTCGCGCACGCACCGGTCGGTTCCGACCCCGGTAGCGGGTGATATCGTCTTCGTGTCGCTCGATGCTGGTGGGGGCCACTCCTGTGGGGTCACGGACGGTGGTGTGGCGTATTGCTGGGGTCTGCGGAGCGACGGCCGGCAGGAGATGGATTCCACCACCTACAGCGAAGTCCCGGTTCGTGTCGACGGTGAGTTGAGCTTCGTGGCCGTCGGAACTGGTGCAGATCATCGGTGCGGCACGACGCTCGACCGCGTGGCCTATTGCTGGGGAGCCGGCAGCAACGGGCGGCTTGGCAACGGGGGCACCGAGGGTGACAACACCCCGGTGCGAGTCGCAGGGGAACTCCTGTTCGTCGCGGTCGACGTCGGGGACGGGCACTCGTGCGGGGTGGTGGTAGCTGGCGGCGTGTATTGCTGGGGTTTGAACTCCACGGGCCAACTGGGCGACGGCTCGACCATCGATCGTCTGTCGCCGGTGGAGGTTCGTGGCGGACTCGCGTTCGCGTCGGTGAGTGCAGGAGGTGATCACAACTGTGCCCTGACCGATGTGGGGGAGGCGTACTGTTGGGGGCTCAACAACTTCGGACAGCTCGGTGATGGTGCGGCGCCCGATCGCGCCGAGCCGGCGCCAGTGGCGGGCAACCTTCGTTTCGCGAGCCTGAGCGCGGGGAGATTCCACACGTGTGGTGTCACGTTGGCTGGCGCCGTTTACTGTTGGGGGTTCAACCAGAGGGGGCAGCTGGGCGACGGCTCGACCGACGACAGCAACGTCCCGGTGCTGGCGGGTGAAGGGGATGGCTTTTCCTCGCTGTAGCGGGATCGTGCGACCGTTCCGGCTGATCACGGTTCCGCTCCTCGCGGCGTCGGCCTTGGCGGTGGCCGCGTGTGGGGATCAACCAGGGGGGCCCGACCCCGACGAGTTACGCCAGCGTTTCGATCTCAGAACGCTGGGGGAGATTCCGTATCCACCGGACAACCAGCCGCGGCGCGAGCGGATGTTGCTTGGCCGGTTGTTGTTCTTCGACCCCATCTTGAGCGGCGAGAAAGATGTAGCGTGCGGAACCTGCCACCACCCCGACTTTGCGTTTGCCGATGGCCGGCAGTTCGGGGCTGGCGTAAGCGGTGTGGGTCTCGGTCCCGATCGCGTGCTGTCGGTCTCTGCCGTGACGGGGGACCCTATCCCTGCCGAAGCGCGCAGCACTCCGACCATCTTCAACACGGCGTTCGCCGCCGACGGCGAAGGCCAGCCATCGCACCTTGCGCCGATGTTTTGGGATGGACGCGCGGTTGGCCTGGAGGGGCAGGCGACGATGCCCGTTCCCTCGCGGACAGAGATGCGTGGGGACGCGTTTGCCGGCAGCGACGAGGAGGCGGCCGCCGTGACGCTCGACAGCATCATCGCGCGACTGCGAGGCATCCCCGAATACGTCGCGCAATTCCGCTCGGCGTTTCCCGACGAGGCAGCGCAAACCGTTGGTGATGCTGCGGTGATAGACAACTCGACGCTCGCGCGCGCGATCGCCGCGTACGAGCGCGAGCTGGTCACGCGCAACGCGCCCTTCGACCGGTTCGTTGCCGGGGACGACGGTGCGCTTACCGCTCAGCAGCGCGAGGGTCTCGAGTCGTTCTTCACGACGGCCAAGTGCTTCATCTGCCATCGCGGTCCGATGTTCAGCAACTTTCAGTTCATGGTGACCGGCGTGCCTCGCGCCGGCCTGGGCGGGTCGGTACTTCCCGGCGACGATACAGGGAGAGAGGAGCACACCGGCCGCCCGAGCGATCGCTATCGATTTCGCGTTCCCACCTTGCGCAATGTCGCATTGACGGCGCCGTACATGCACGACGGTGTGTTCGCCACGTTGGACGAGGTCCTGCGGTTCTACAGCGAAGGAACGCCGCGCCACGATCGGGTGACGAACGACGATTTGGAGGTCGTGATGCAGCAACCGCTTGGGCTCACGCAGAGTGAGGTCGCTTCCATCATCGCTTTTCTCGAGTCGCTCACCGACGCGGGTACGCAACTCGATCCCCTGCTGCTCTCGGTCCCCACGACGGTTCCCAGTGGATTGACGCCGGTCTTCGGGCTCGGCGCCGCGTCGGGGAATTGAGCGATCGGTGACGGGAGAGGCTGTGGCGGCTCATCGATCGGCGATTCAACTTCAGCTCCGGCCACCATGGGTCCCGCCGCTTTCAGGAAACCGCGGATCATGCGGAAGACGCGGGTGAACACGGATCAAATACTTCGTGGGGGAGTGGAGGTGGGGGGGGATCCGCTTTTTGTCCGTCCCATCAGCGTCATCCGCGGTTGCCCGACGGGTGTTCGGACCTCGAACGCCGGACGCTGATAGCTGACCGCCGGCCAGGGAGCGACTGACCAACAGAGGGGGAGAGACATCGTTACGGCCATGCTCGCTTGCCAGAAAGACTTGTTCAGCCTCCCGCCCGGGAAACACTACCTCAACTGTGCGTACATGTCTCCGCTGTCGAAACGGGTCGAAGCGGCCGGTATCGAGGGCGTCCGAAGCAAGACCATGCCGGGAAACATCGTGCCGGAGGATTTCTTTTCGGGGCCCGACCGGGTGCGGGCGCTGTTTGCCGAGCTGATCGGCAGTTCCGAGCCGAGCAGGGTGGCAATCGTGCCGTCGGTGTCGTACGGCATGGGGATCGTCGCGCGAAATACGACCCTAACCTCGGCCCAGAACGTGGTGACGCTGCAAGATCAGTTTCCCTCACACATGTACGCGTGGCGTCGCCTGTGCAGCGAGAGCGGCGCCGATCTCCGGGTGGTGCCCCCACCCCCGCCCCGCCCCGACCTCTCCGCCGTTTGGGATGGCCCGGGGCGCCGGGTGGAACGAAAAGCTGCTCGCCGCTATCGACGGCGGCACCGCGATCGTGGCGGTCCCGCAGGTGCACTGGACCGACGGGACCGTCTTCGACCTCGATGAGGTCGGTCGCCGGGCGCGGGATGTCGGCGCGGCGTTCGTGATCGACGGGACGCAGTCGATTGGAGCGCGGCCGTTCGACGTCGGGCGCTTGCAACCCGATGCGGTGATATGCGCAGGCTATAAGTGGTTGGGCGGTCCCTACTCGATCGGCTTGGCGTATTTTGGACCGCGATTCGATGGTGGCGTGCCGTTGGAGGAAACCTGGATCGGCCGCGAGGGAAGTGAGAATTTCGGCAGGCTGGTCGACTACCAGGACAGCTACCGCCCCGGAGCGGTGCGGTTCGACGTGGGTGAGGTGAGCAATTTCGTCTTGATCCCCATGCTCGTCGCCGCGCTCGAGCAACTGGCCGATTGGGGAGTGGACGCGATCGGCCGGTATTGCGCCGATCTTACGAAGGAATTGATCGATGAGCTGGAGGCGAGCGGGTTCGACCTCACGGAGCAGAAGTTTCGCAGCCAGCACTTGTTTGGGATTCGGGTGCCGGGCGAGTATGATTTTGAGTCGCTGAAAAATCGGCTGGCCGAGGGCGGTGTGTCCGTCTCGTTGCGTGGCAGCGCCATACGGGTGTCTCCCCACGTGTACAACGACCAGGACGACGTGGACGCGTTGCGGAAAGCTCTCGATCTGTGAAAAGCGACGAATCCGTCTGACCACCCGGGACCGGCTGGCGACGAGTCGCTGAAACTAGGAAGGTCACGTTTCGTAATGAGACGTGAGGAGGCATCAATGATAGAACTGATTCTCGCGGCGGGTGTGGCTGGGTATGGCTACTTCAAGTCTCGCAAGTTCGTGCGCGAGCGTCTGCGGTTCGTGGAATCTGTCCAGAAACCAGCCGCTCCGGTGGTAGTGGGCGTGGCGACGACGCTTGCGGTTGGAGTGTTGGTGTCCTTGCCATTCGTGCCGTTGGGGGCGGTAACTGCCGTGCTCACGGGAGTCGGCATCGGTGTGGGCGTCCGCCACGGGGCCAAGGACTCGAAGCGCCTTCCGGCTCCCTAGGGAGCCATCAGCGGTCAGCTTTCAGCTTATTTTCTCGTGGCTCGTAGCCCACGTCACCCAGCCACCGTCCACGTCCTTCCCGAACGCAACAAGTCGTTCAGACCTTGGTTTTCCGCTAGCGACTCCTGCTGATTGCTGACGCTCTCTCCATAGGTCGGGGCCGGATCGCAATACAAGACACCCAGCGCGACCGGCAGGGTGGGCGGCTCCATCACGGCGAGTATGGAGGCCAGCGTGCGGTCGGTTTCGTCGTGGACCAGGATGTCGTCCTGCGTAATTCCGTCTTCACCCAGCGTGACGGCCTCGACTTTGAGGGTCCCAGGCCGGACTCGCAACCCGCGATTCCTCTCCGCTCCGAACAACATCGGTTTGCCGTGCTCGAGGTGGATTTGGCGCTCGTCGGCCACCGATTTGTCGGTGATGTGGGAGAACACCTTGTCGTTGAATACGATACAGTTTTGCAGAATCTCGACGAGGGACGCACCCCGATGCGCGTGAGCACGGTTGAGCACGTCGGGCATGCGTTTCTGCTGGGTGTCCACGGTGCGTGCGACAAACCGGCCTGCCGCACCCAGCGCGAGGGCGGCGGCGGAAATGGGTGCCTCGACCGAGCCCTTCGGTGTCGACGGGGAGCGCGTTCCTCGCCGCGATGTGGGTGAGTACTGCCCCTTGGTCAATCCGTAGATCTCGTTGTTGAACAGCAATATCTGGATGTCCACATTGCGCCGCAGGACGTGGATCAGATGGTTGCCCCCGATGCTCAACGCGTCCCCGTCACCGGTAACGAGCCACACGTCGAGCTCGGGGTTAGCCAGCTTGATGCCCGTGGCAATCGCGGGTCCGCGGCCGTGAATCGTGTGGAACCCGTATGTCGACAAGTAGTAGGGGAATCGAGCCGCGCACCCGATTCCGGAAACGAAAACGGTGTTTTCCCTTGGAGTGCCGAGTTGAGCCAGGGTGCGCTGTACCGTCTTCAAAATCGCGTAATCGCCACAACCCGGGCACCAGCGAACCTCTTGATCCGACGCGAAGTCCTTCGCCGTCAACGGAGCGGTTGCAGTCATGAGTTGCTTCCCAATCGTGTGTGGATGTCGGTGAGGATCTCGCTCACGAGGAATGGCTTGCCGGATACCTTGTTGAGACCCTCTGCCGGGATGGCGAACGAGCTGCGTAGCAGTGTCAGAAGCTGACCGTTATTCATCTCCGGGACCAGGACGCGGTCGAATGTGCCCAGCAAATCACCCAGGTTGCGCGGTAGGGGCCAAATATGCCGGATGTGGATGTGGGCCACGTCGTGGCCTTCATCTCTCGCGTGCCGCACGGCTTGATTGATGGGACCGTAGGTAGACCCCCATCCAACGAGGACCAAGTCCCCGCCCGTCTCCCCGCACTGTATTTGCTGTTCCGGAATATCGTTGGCGATCCCATTGATCTTCGCGGCCCGAGCGTCGGTCATGTGCTGATGGTTGTCGGGATCGTACGATATGTCGCCCGTGACCGAATCCTTTTCGAGCCCGCCGATTCGGTGCTCCAACCCCGGCGTGCCGGGCACGGCCCAGGGGCGCGCCAGCGTTTTCGGGTTCCGTGCGAACGGCTGGAAATTCTCCGGATCGGTTCGGAACTTGACCGGGAACTTGGGCAGCTTGTCGGCGTCGGGTATGAGCCATGGCTCGGCGGCGTTGGCGAGATATCCCTCGGTGAGCAACATGACGGGCGTCATGTAGGTCGTCGCCAGTCGTACGGCCTCGATGGCTACCTCGAAGCAGTCCGTTGGCGTCGAGGCGGCGATGACCGGCATGGGAGCGTCTCCGTTGCGCCCGTACACCGCTTGGTGCAGGTCGGACTGCTCGGTCTTGGTTGGGAGTCCCGTCGAGGGTCCGGCGCGCTGCGCGTTGACGATGACGAGAGGCAGCTCGGTGCTGATCGCGAGGCCGATGGCCTCGGTCTTGAGTGCGATGCCGGGACCGGAGCTGGAGGTCACGCCCAGAGCGCCCGCGTAGGATGCCCCGATAGCGGAGCACACCGCGGCGATCTCGTCCTCGGCTTGGAAGGTCGTGACACCATACGCCCGCAAGTGGGCCAGGTTGTGCAGCAGGGGTGAGGCCGGTGTGATCGGATAGGACCCAAAGACGATCTTGAGGCCGGCCGCCCGAGCGCCTGCCAGCAACCCCCAGGCCAAAGCTTCCGTCCCTGTCACCGTTCGGTAGAGGCCCGGCTCGACCTTGGCCTTGGCTACGGAGTAGCCCGTGATGTTGCTCGAGAGTTCGGCCGTCTCGCCGAACGCGTGGCCGGCGTTCAGCGCGGTGATGTTGGCTTCGGCGATCTCAGGACGCCCGGCAAATTTCTTCGCGAGCCATTCGGTGGTGGCCTCACGATCGCGATCGTACATCCACAACATCAACCCCAACGTCCAGAAATTCTTGCAACGCAACGCATCCTTCTGCGACAAGCCGAGTCCCTTTACCGCCTCGAGCGTCATCTTCGATATCTCGAGCGGAATCACCTGATAGGGCGCGAGTGAGTTGTCCTCGAGCGGGTTCGACTCCATACCCGCTTTCGTCAGGTTGCGTTGGGTGAAGGTATTTTGGTCTACCACCATGAGGCCGCCCAGCTTGAGGTCGCCGATGTTCACCTTGAGGGCGGCTGGATTCATGGCAACGAGTACGTCGGGAGCGTCCCCCGACGTACGCACTTGGACCCCGAAGTGAATCTGGAAGGCCGAGACGCCAAAGGTCGTGCCTACAGGTGCTCGGATCTCAGCGGGAAAGTCGGGGAAGGTTGCCAAGTCGTTTCCGAACAGGGCGGTCTCCTGGGTAAACTGCGCGCCGGCAACCTGCATCCCATCGCCGGAATCGCCGGCGAAGCGGATGACGACGGCATCCAGCGTCTCCCGCGGTGCCGGAGAAGGTTCGGCGGTGTGTGTTTCCATCGTTGTCTCCGAAGAGTTGGCCCCGGTGGATTCGAACCACCATTGCCGGCTCCAAAGGCCGGAGTCCTGCCATTGGACGAGGGGCCAGCGCCCCTTCCCGGGGAATCAAGCAAAATGTAGTCAAACGGGGGGCTGGCTAAAAGGCGCCCGCATGTGGGCGCCTTTGGGCCAGCAGCGAAGAATCAAAGGGAAAGCCGCGACGACGCGGCTTTCAATGACGGCCTTACCTTTGTCTCGTCGTATCCAAGCTCACGGGCCCCATGTTCGCGGGCAACTGGGTGAGCACTTGCCCTTCGTCATCGTAGATGAGTAGGACCGACCGGCCATCGCCGAGTGTGCCGATCATCGCACGGTTCGTGCTGCCGTCGGCGTCGATGAACACCATCTGGGCGGACCCATCGTTGCCCACACTCAATGCCGCACGGCCCGTCTCGCTCGGATCGGCGAGCACGATTCGCGCCGCACCGTCTGCGTTCATCCCGATGTCGGCCCGAAGGCGTTCTTGGTCGTCCCACAATGCCAAACGCGGTGAGCCGTCGGGGTCCGTGCCGAGTTCTATTCGTTTGGCACCGGCGAGATCGGTGAACATCATGCCTACGGACGCCCCGTCGGCCAGGACGCCGAACATTCCGCGGGGAATACCGTCGACGTCCAGGACCATGAATTGCCGCGCGGTTAGGGTGTCTCCCTGAGGAGACGTCCAGCCTGTCAGCGCCAGGCCTCCAACGACCAGGACGGTCGCCCCTAGGGCGAGCTTGATGGTACGGAGCTGCCGTTCCAAACGGGCAACGATCGCCGCCAAGTCGGAATTATCAGGCCTCATCTCTGCCTCCAGTATCCTTTTTCGAAAGTTTTTTGTGGTGGTAGCAACAAACTACACATTCGGGGCCTCTCCGGCCACCGGCCCCGGCGCTGCGCTGGACCGGGTGGTGGTCTGGATGAGGGTTTGATCGCGGTGACCGATCGTGCTCACCGCATTGGCCAGGTCGGCGTCCGACCGGTAAATGGCGACGATGGCCGATCCCGACCCGGACATTCTCACCAACAGGGGGCCCGTGCCCGCCACCCGCTCAAACAGCTCCAGCACCCGGGGTTCCTTTGCCCGCACGACGGGCTCGAAATCGTTGCCGCCCAGCCGACCGATCCCTCCCCACGATGCCATGGCTTCGGCGTCGAATATCACGCTGCCGCGCGGCAAAGGGTCCGGTTGAAACTGGCGCAGGGCCTCATAGGCTTCGGCGGTGGAAATCCCGACTGGGGGAACGGCCAATAGGGTCGGGCCGGGTGGTGGTGCCGCAACGCGGAACATCCGTTCCCCGCGGTTCCACGCGAGCGCCATCGGCGCGCCTGAGGCGAGGAAGGGAATGTCGGATCCGAGCTTTGCAGCGAGCTGCAACAGTTCGTGCCGCGGAACGGCCCCGTCGGCCAACGCATTGACCGCATGCAGCGTCGCCGCCGCGTCGCTGGACCCCCCACCCAATCCAGCGCGGATAGGAATGTTCTTCTTTAAGTGAATTCGAACACCGAACCGCGCCCCAGTCGCCTCTAACATCTGACGGGCCGCACGCACCGCGAGGTTGTCCTCGGCGGGTCCGGTGTCGCCGCCCTCCACGTCCAATTCCACCTCTCCCCCCTGGGGAATCCGCTGGACGGTCAACTCATCGGCCAGATCGACCAGGCACAGCAGTGTCTCGATGCCGTGAAAACCGGTCGACTCTCGCGACAGGACACGCAAGAAGAGATTGATCTTGGCATGGGCGCTGACGGTAACCGAATCAGCCATGGAGACGCCCTGGGATGCGAGGAAAACGCGCTTCGCGCGCGTGGACATGGCACTCTTCCATGCAGCGCGAACGGTGGAGAGGTGTCCTGTTCCAGGCGTCGGGTTCGAGTGATCGCGCTCGCGGCTGGATACGACGCGGCGTGCCGCACGACCCGGATCGGTGGAACCTACCGTTGCTTCTCATGCTCCGTTCCCCCGGCGCGCTGGGCATCGAGGTCTCGCAGGTGCAACTGTGTGCTGGACAGCGAGTACAAGCCAATCAAGGTAATCGGAGCGAACGTGAAGAGGTGGTATCCGAACGCGTAGGAGACGGCGAGCGACGGTGCCACGGCGAACAGTGCGAGCGTTGCGCGTGTGACCGCCTCAAACACGCCGAAGAACCCGGGCGCCGATGGTGCCGCGACGGCGAAGGCAATCAGAGATTGCAGGATGAAGGCCGCCGTCCACGGAACGTCCAGATCAAAAGCGATCATGCACAGCAGGAACGAAAGGCCGTTGACGCCCCAAACCACGAAGGACCACACGGCCACCACTGCGAAACGTCGCCAATCGCGCAGCACTTCGAGCCCCTCGAAGATCCCTGTCATCGCCTGGTACGCCTTCTCGGCCCACCGTACAGGGAGAGCCAAGTCCGCCAATCTGCGGCCGAACCGCAGCGCGACGTCGGGCCAGTGGACTGCCCACACCGCCGCGCCAAGTAGCACCGCGAAGGGCACACCAAAGGCCGCCATCGTTTGGCCGAATGTCACCCCGCCGACCCTCGTCGTGATGTCGATCCCGCCGGCGAAGATGGCGACGGCCAACATTGTCAGAAGCGTTAGCCCGTCCATCACCCGCTCCACCACGAGGCTTGTCAGGGCTGCGGTGAACCGTACGTTGGTGAGACGGCTGGCGGCATACGCGCGTGCAAATTCGCCCGCTCGCGCCGGCAACAGGTTGTTGGCCATGAAGCCGATGGCCGTCGCGTGCCACAGGGGAGTGAAGGGGAGTTTTTCGCCTCGCAGCTGCAGGAGGTATTGCCAGCGGATAGTGCGCAACGGGAATGCCAGCGTCGCGACGACCACGCACGCGGCGAAAGGCACTATACGCACGGCACGCATGTGCGGCGCGAGGTCGGCCCACTGGATGTCGTGGAGGGTCCACCACAAAAGCAGGACCGAGATCGCCACCCCGGCGATCCCGACCCAGCCCAATCCCCGTTTGCTACGCTGAGGTTTCGAGGCCAAGCTCGACGAGATCGAAAATTTCTTGGAGGATTTGGCCCGTTTCGTCGTTTGCGGAGCCGGGAAATTGCTCCCTCAATTCCAACACCCGTCGCAACGCTGCCGGGCCAGTGTAGCAGTACTCGGTGATGGGTGGCAGTTGGTCGGGTGCGGATTCGGGTGGTGCGGTGGCGGTTGTCGGTGGGCCCGCGAACAGTTCCTCCAGTGGCGCCTGCTCACCTCGACCTGCCACCGACAACTGGTGATACACATCCATGCTTGCCGCGAGGCCCGCTGCTGCCCGGGTGTCCGCGGAGGACGGTGAGGTGGGTGGTGTGGCGGGCGTGGAAGACGCTGCGGGAGGGGGAGCCATTGCGACCGAGGCGGGTTCGGCCGCAGCGGCAGGCGCTGCCGGTGGCGGCACCGGTGTGGCGGTGGCCGCTCCCTCCCCCAATCCGCGGAGGGAAGTCGTTATGGCCGCGAGGCCTTGTGCCGACGCCTGATCCTTGCTCCAGTTGGCCAACACCGCGCCGGCTTGCCGCAGTTGCTCGCCCAAGCCGCCCGGGTCGCTCGTCGCCACCCCGCGGGCGACGGCGTCGCTGAGCGCGTTGACCATTTGGGCGGCTTCGGGGCCGGCGGACGCGAGGGCGCGTAGCGTCGGGGCCAGGGCGTGAGCCCGAAGTTGACGTTGCGTATTCGACTGTGCGCTGGCGAGGTCGTCGGCGGCCTGTTTGAGACGCTCCGCGAGCGAAACCATTTCGAGCTGACCCGGCGCGTCGGCGGTCGAGGGCGTTCCCTGCGTGACGATGTGCGGGCCGGCGTCGGCGTGGTACAAACTCTCCACCGGCACCACGTCCGGTCCCATATCCAGCAACACACCCAGCTGGTTGGCGAACTCCGCGGCTTCTGCAGAGTCCGCGTCGGCCTGTCCCTGCGCGGTGATCTCTTGGGAGGCGCGCGAGACGGCTTTGGCGGCGGCGGCAAAAACGGCGCCCGGATTGGCAGCGGGCTCCGCGCGCCGCGTCAATTCTTGAACCGCACGTTCGATACCGTCCAGGAGATCGGGCATGGGCGGCAAATCCGACAAGCTGGCGATGCCACGCAGCGGCTGAAGCGCCCGCATCACCGCGTCGAGGGCATCCACAGCGGCCGGGTTGCGCGTGAGGGTTTTCGCCGCTAGGTCCAACGCGCTTCCCACCGCCGCCCCTTCCCGCGCGATGAACGCACGCGTTCCGGGGTCCAGCTCTTGTGCCGGGACGCGGGCGCCGGCCGGCGTCGAGCCCGCGACCTTTTCGAGTTCCGTCGCGATGCCTTGCACTCTGGCGTCTTCGGAGGTTCCCCAATTTCCGACCGCGCGGACCAGCACCTTGAGATCGTCCACGGCTCGAATGGAGAGCTGCCGCAGGGCTTCGTCCCAGGTGAGCGTGGTCGCCTTGACCCCGCGGGCAACCGCCTCCAGTCCACCCGCGACTCTGGCCACCTGCTGCTGGCCCGCCATCAAGGCGGATCCCCTCAGTGCGCGGGCGATACTATGGAACTGTTGCGGATCGGGTGGGTCCGAGGGCGACACGAGCCTATCGAGGCGTTCGAGGTACTCGCCCGCCTCCATGGCGAAGAAATCGGCCATCTGCATGGATTGCGTCATCCCGTGGTGTCCCTGAAGTGCGGGGCTAACTTACGGTGGCGCAGTATCTTAGTCAACGCGGGCCGCTGCGATGAGTGCTCGCATTTCACTCACCGCCGACTCCATGCCGACCATGATGCTGCGGCTCACCACGCTGTGGCCGATGCTCAACTCTTCGATCTCGCGGATGCTGGCCACCGGGCCCGTGTTCTGGTAGGTGAGGCCGTGGCCCGCGTGGACCGCCAACCCCGCAGCTTTGGCCTCGACGGCGGCGCGGGCCAGCCGCTCGAGGGGAGCGTCCGAGTCACGGAACCGGTTGGCATACTCGCCGGTGTGCAGCTCGACCGCGTCCACTCGGAGCTCGGCAGCGCGCTGGATGCTCTCGCCGTCGGGATCAATGAACAAGCTGACCCTGATGCCGACGTCCTTCAGCGTGGCGATGGCGGCGACGAGCTTCGGATCGGGCTTCCCGGCGGCTGCGGTGAGGTCGAGGCCTCCCTCGGTAGTGATCTCCTCGCGCCGCTCGGGAACGAAGGTAGCTTGATGGGGCCGTAACTCGCTTGCGATCCCGACGATGTCGTCAGCCGTTGCCAATTCCAAGTTGAGTGTCGTGGCAATCGCCGCGCAGAGCCGGTGGAGGTCCTCGTCCTGAATATGCCGCCGATCCTCGCGCAGATGCACGGTAATCCCGTCCGCGCCGGCTCTTTCGCACGCCACGGCGGCCGCGACCGGATCGGGCTCGTCGGTCCGACGGGCCTGGCGCACCGTCGCCACGTGATCGACGTTTACGTAGAATCGCATCGTTGCCTTGCCAACAGGGAGTCACTACCTTCGACTGAACACAACTTCACGAGAGCAATGCCCATGGCGCAAGCTCTTTGCCGAACGGTTCTCGCAAGCCTCACATTCGCGGCCGCGGCATGTAGTTCGGCGACCACCAGTTCGTTCGTTGCGCCGGCCGATCCTGAAGTTACGGTGAGTAGCTTCATGAATGCCGTGCAGGCGAACGACCTCCGGGCCATGGGTCAGCTGTGGGGGACCAAGTCCGGGCCGATGGTCGGTCGGATGGACGCCGATCAACTCGATATGCGCCTCACGGTCATGCAACGCTACCTTGTGCACGAAAAGTATCAGATCGTGCCCGCCCGTGCGACGGCGACCGTGCGCGAAGGGCGTCGAAGGTACCGAGTGGAATTGACGCGGTTCGGGTGCGTAGTACAAGTCCCGATCGAGTTGGTTTGGGTCAAGAGTGGCTGGTTGGTCAACAACGTAGACCTGACGCAAGCCGGAACCCCCGGCAGGCCGTGCACCGGGATGGAGTAACATAAGGAACCCGGCTCGCGGTCTGGGCGTTGATTATTCCGTGAGTTCGAGCAGGATCCCAGACGTAGACTTGGGATGGAGGAAGGCGATCCGTCGGCCGTCGGCGCCTGTACGTGGCTCCGGGTCGATCAGGCGGTAACCCCGGTCACGGCACCGCTGGAGGGCGGCGTCCAAGTTGGGAACGCGGAAACAGATGTGATGGATGCCCGGACCGCGCTTCGACAGGAATTTGCCGATGGGGCCGTCATCGCTCCTGGGTTCCAGGAGTTCGATGTCGACGTCGCCGAAGGGGAGGGACACGATGGCCGCGTCGTCGGCGTCCTCGTGCGGGGTCAACGCCGCCTCGAGGACGTCTTGATAAAAGGCCGCCGCCGCGGAGACGTCCGCAACCGCGACGCCGATGTGAGCGATCTTGACCTCGTTGGGCATCGGGCCTCCTGGGGGTCGATGGTAAGTACGGGCTCATGCATGCACACGCCGATGCGATTTGCAATCGACGGCCAAGATAATCATGGAGAACGATAATGGCAGCACCGATAGAAATTTCCGACGACGTGTTTGACGACGAGATTGGGGCATACCAAGGGTTGGCGGTGGTCGATTTTTGGGCTACGTGGTGCGGCCCCTGCCATATGATCGCGCCGGTCATCGAGCAGTTGGCCGAAGAGTACGACGGCAAGGTCAAAGTGGGAAAACTCGATGTGGACGCGAATCAACGGACGGCGATGCGGTTCAACGTACGCTCCATCCCGGCCGTGTTGCTCTTCAAAGACGGTGAGCTGGTCGACACGGTACTCGGCGCAGTTCCCAAGGCCCACCTGGTGGAAAAGATCGAAGCCCATTTGGAGTGACGGATCGTTGGATCGATCCTCAGATCGCGGATATCGAAAAGCGGCGCCGTCTCGTGTGAAGATGGCGCCGTTTTGAGCGCAGAGGGATGCGGACGGTTGGAATCGGGTGCCGCACCCGGGGCATGATTACGGCACGGCATTGCGAGGGTAGGTGACCAAAAAAGGAACGCTGTACATCGTCGCGACCCCGCTGGGCAATCTGGGCGACCTCTCGCCTCGCGCGGCCGAGGTGCTGCGGTCCGTCGAACTGGTTGCGGTGGAGGATACGCGGCGCAGCCGCACCCTGCTGGCGCACGTCGATGCGCGGCCCAGGGTCGTGAGCTTTCACGCCCACTCGACCCCGGCGCGGCTCGCCAAGTTGGTCGAGACGCTCGAGCGAGGCGAGTCCGTGGCGCTGCTGACCGACGCCGGCACTCCCACGATCAGCGATCCCGGAGGGCAGCTGGTCGAACGCGCACGGGAGCATGGCATCGAGACCGTCGCGATTCCCGGGCCGTCGGCCGTCGCGGCCGCCCTCAGCATCTCGGGATTGCCTGCCGACCGGTTCACGTTCCTGGGGTTTCTTCCGCGTCGTGGGGCGGACCGCGAGCGACTGCTGAACAGCGTGGCGAACAGCCGGTGGACGGTAGTGTTGTTCGAGGCCCCTGGGCGCGTGGCGCGGCTGCTTGCGGATCTAGCGGACGCGTGCGGCGCCGACCGGCGGGCAGTGGTCGCGCGCGAGTTGACCAAGGTGTATGAGGAGGTGAAGGCCGGGACCCTCGGTGAACTGTCGGGTTACTACCGCGAGGCCGCTCCGCGGGGCGAAATTACTGTGCTGGTGGCCGGCACGCCGGCGGTCCGGGGCGTAGTGAATGAGGAAATGCTGCGCGCTCGGGCGCGCGAGTTGCTGGCAGCGGGAGAAAGTCGTCGGGATGTGGCGGCCCAGTTGGCGAAAGAGCTGAACGTGTCACGAAAGGAAACCTACCGGGTGGTAACCGCACTGTGAGGACGGCGACTTGGATCATCGCGTTGACGGGACTCGCGGCTTTGGTTTCCCATCCGGCCCCGGCTCAGCAGGGTGTGTCGACCCTCACGATAGGGCGGTTACACTACGACGGCGGTGGGGATTGGTATGCGAATCCGTCCAGCTTGCCAAACCTGCTCTCGGAAATACGAACCCGAACCTTACTCCGCGTGCGGGATCGGGAACAGGTCGTTGCCTTGACGAGCCCCGATCTCTGGGACGTACCCTTCCTGTACATGACCGGTCACGGGAACGTGTTGTTCTCGGATGAGGAAGTGCTGATTCTCAGGAAGTACTTGGAAAACGGGGGGTTTCTCCACGCCGATGACAATTATGGCATGGATGAGTCGTTTCGGCGGGAGATAGCCCGAGTCTTTCCAGACCGGCCACTGGTCGAAGTGCCGCTCGATCATCCGATTTACCGAATCGTGTACGAGCTGCCGCAGGGGATTCCCAAGATTCACGAACACGACGGCGAGCCCGCGCAGGGGTTTGGCATATTCTTGGGAGACCGCCTGGCGGTGTTTTATTCGTACCAGACCGATCTGGGCGATGGATGGGAGGACGCAGATGTGCATGGAGACCCGGCTGACGTTCGCGAGCTCGCCTTGCAAATGGGCGTGAACCTGTTCGTCTATTCGGTGCTGGCCGGACGATGACGCAGACTGGACGATGGCTGGCAGCGTGGCGGGCGCAGAACGCCCGGCGGGAGTTCGGCACCGCCGTGCTGTGGACCGGAGCGGCGAGCGCGGTGGCGGCGTCGGTGGGGGTGCTGCTGGGCCGCGTCGGATTGTATCAGATCGCACCCATCGTGGTCGTGCCCGCGTGGTTGGGAGTGGTGGCTGCCATCTTGTGGGGTGTCGGGCGGTACCGTCGAGTTGCTCGGCTCAACACTCCTTACCGGCTCGCCGCGCTGGTGGAGCGGCTTGGGGGTCTCAGGCGCGGATCGGTGGCGGGGGTGGCGGAAGAGGCGAAGCACGGAAGTCCGGCCCTCATGGCGGACGCCGACCGGCGCACGTCGATCTGGCTCAACACTAATGGACAGGAAGCCGTCGCCCCGGCGGATCTCGCGGGCGCGCGATCGTTTCGCCTGAGTGCGTTGGCCGGCGTCTTGGGGCTGTCGCTCTTTACCCTTTCGGGGCCGGGGAGTGGGCGCGCGGCGTCGTTCTGGCATCCGGTGTCCCTGCTGGCCGCGAGGCTCGGGGCCGTGACGGTGACGGTCGACCGCGAAGAAATCCAGCGCGGCGAGAGCGTCGTGGTGGCCATCACGGCGCCAGGCAGTCGGACGGCGGAACTGTGGAAACGGGAGCCGGGCGAGCCTTGGAGCACGACACCCATCGACTTGGACAGCACCGGCCAGGCTGCGACCACGGTCGGCCCGTTGACCAGCGACCTGTTCCTGCGTGCGGTGAGCGGCCGGCGCAGCTCCAATACGGTTCAGGTCCGGGTGGCCCTTCCGGCGTTCTTGAGCGACCTCGTCATCTCGGTGCGATATCCGACTTACCTGGAACTGCCCGACGAGCCGTTGTTCGCCGGCGACAGCGTGTTCTTGCCGGTGGGCACCCGACTCAATGTGCGGGGGCGGGCCACGGTCCCGCTCCGCACCGCCGCGTGGGTCATCGCGTCCGCCGACACGTCGGATCTCGAAACTGACGGGAACGAGTTTTCGGGCCAGGCGATCGTGCGGCGTGGCGGCGAGTGGGAGTTGGTGTTGTCTCCCATCGACCGGCCCCGGCTGGAAGATCCGAATCCCGTATTGCACGTAGTCGCCGTCCCGGACAGCGCGCCCGAAGTCTCGGTGCCGATTCCGGGGGCGGACACCACCATCCACGTTTCGTTGCGGCAACTGCTCGTGGTGGATGCCCGCGACGACCACCGCTTGTCTCGAGTGGAGATCACCAGCCGGAGGGCGACGCCGGAAGGCTCAGATGCAGCGCCAGTGACGGATACGATTCCTCTTCCGGCCGGAGGGACGGACCGTGCGGTTCTGCAATGGGTGCTCGACCTCAACGACCGCGGTTTCCTCCCGGGCGACACGGCGTACTACCGGATTCGCGTGTTCGACAACGCTCCGACTCCACAGAGCACTGCCACACGAGAGTTTGCGCTGCGGTTGCCGTCGGTGAGCGACATGCGGCAGGCGGTGCGCGACGCGGCGGAGGAACTGGTCACGGATGCCGATTCGCTGCTACGGGCGCAACAAGCACTGGCTGAGGAGACCGAGAATCTTGCTGCCTCCGGCGACCGCGAAGGTACCGAGTCGGGCCAAGGTCGTCGGGACGCCAACGAGCGCATGGATTTCCGCTCGGCGGAAGAGGCCGCGGAGATCGGCGAGGAGCAGACCGAGCTGCTGGAGCGCGCCCAGGAACTGGTGGATCAGCTTCAAGAGTTGGCCGAGTCGGGGTGGGACGCTGGCATCACGGACCCGGAATGGCATAAGCGGTTGGTAGAGTTGCAGGAAATGCTCGAGCAGGCAGTGACGCCGGACATGGAAGAGCTTCTCGAACAGCTGCAACAAGCGATCGAGCAGCTCGACGCGCAGGGCGTACAGGAGCTGCTCGAACAGCTCGCTGAGGCCCAAGAACGGGCGCTCGAGCAACTGGAGCGAAGTAGGGAACTACTCGAGCGTGCGGCCCTCGAGGGAGCCATGACCACGTTGGCGGATGACGCGGAGGATCTCGCCGACCGGCAAGAGGACTGGAACGAAGCGGTCGAGGAAGGCCAACTATCGGATTCCACCATGGCCACGGACGAGCAGGCGCTTGCTGGAGAAGCAGAGCGACTCGAGCGGCAGCTCTCCAGGGTCCAAGAGGCGATGAACGAAACCGGCAACCAGGGCGACCAGCTGCAGCAGTCGCAAACGCGCGCCGGGGAGGCGGCAAGCCAAATGCGCCAGGCCTCGCAGCAGGTTGCGCAAGGGCAGCAACAGCAGGCGCAACAATCCGGACAGTCGGCCGGCGAAAGTCTCGAGCCCATCGCGGAGGATCTTCGGGAGCAACTCGAGCAGATGCGGCAGCAGTGGCGCGACGAAGTGCTCGGGATGATGGATGCGGCGCTGATCGAGACGGCGGACATGGCGGAGCGCCAGGAAGCGGTCACCAACCGGCTGGAGCGCGGGGAGAGCGGGGCGGACGTGCGTGGCGCACAGGCCGCGATCCGGGAAGGGGTGGACAAGGTGATCGAGCGCTTGCAGGGCGCCGCGGGGAAAAACGCGTTGGTCTCGCCCGAACTGGGAACGGCTTTGGGCTTTTCCCGTTTGAAGATGACCGAGGTGCTGGACGAGCTGCAGGAGTCGACTCCCAACGCGAGGCAGGCGGGCGATCGCGCGGGACAGGCGTTGGACGGGTTGAACGAACTGGCCTACGCGCTGTTGCGCAACCGTAGTTCGGTGGAAGGAGCCGAATCCGGATCCGGCATGGCCGAGGCGATGGAGCAGATGGCGCAAATGGCGCAGGAGCAGCAGTCGATGGCCAGCGAGTCGGGCAATATGCTGCCGATGATGGCGTCGGGCCAAGAGCTACTACTGCAGCAGCTGATGGAGCTGGCCGCTCGACAACGCGAGTTGGGGGAAGAGTTGGAGCGGATGGACGCCGACGGCGCGCCGACGGGGACGGAGGAGATGGCGGAGGAAGCTTTGGAAGTCGCGCGGCAACTCGAAGCGGGTCAGCTGGATCGTGAAACGGTAGAGCGGCAAGAGCGGTTGTTCCGCCGTCTGCTCGACGCGGGTCGTACTCTGCGCAGTGAGGAAGAGGACGAGCGCGAGGAGGAACGGATCAGTGAGACGGCAGACCAGACCGACGCGCGGCGTCCTCCCGAGCTGGACGCGGACGCAACCGGATCCGGAGCGCGGTTCCCGTACCCCGGGTGGGAGCAACTCCGCCGGTTCACACCGAGCGAGCGGAGACTGATTCTGGATTACTTCCGGAGATTGAATGAAGCGCGCCGTCGGCCGTAACGGCGGCGTCGCGGCGGCGCTCACGGTGCTGCCGGCGCTCCTCGCGGCACAAAGCACGTCCAACGACCTCGGCGACGCCTTCGAGTTCGAGCGTCGCGGAAACTACGAGGTCGCCGCTCAGCGCTATGGCGGTATCCTAGCGCGGAGTCCCGTCAATCTCTCCGCGTTACTCGGTCTCGAAAGGGTTTTGCTTCCTATCGGGAAGCTCGATTCCATCATGCCGTACGTCGACTCCGCACTGGTGCTGCAGCCACAAAATCGGTCCGTGCGGTCGCTGCAGCTCAGGGTCTGGGCGCAACTGGATCGTCCCGATGGGCTAGCCGCGGCGGGTCGTGACTGGGTATCAGCAATGCCTGGCAATCCCGAACCGTATCGTGAGTGGTCGAACGCGCTGGTCAAGACCGGCGACGTGGAGGGTGCCCGCCGGGTTCTGGAGGAAGGAACACGCCGCATCGGCGGGATTGCCCTCGCCCAAGATCTGGCGGAATTGGCGGTGCTGGATGCTGACTGGGCAGCGGCAACCCGCCACTGGCGAACCGCCGCCGGCGAAAACAACTCGCTCTCCGCCGCCGCGGTTACGAGTCTGACTCAGGCGCCGCTGGACGCACGACAATCGATAATCGACGAACTCACGCGGGACCGTGGGGATCACCTCGGTGGTCGCATGGCCGCCGACCTGCTGGTGGCATGGAGCCGGCCCGCCGAAGCGTGGGCCCTCTTCGATCGGTCGCTTCCCGAAGATCCTCAGCGCGCGGTGCCGCTGTTGCGACGGTTTGCGGACCGGGCGGCGTTGGTACGGTCGCCACAAGGCGCCCGTGCTCGAGGCTTCGCGTTGGAGCGCCTCGCCGACCTCGCCCTCGGACCCGCCGCGCAACGCGCACGGATAGAAGCGGCGCGGGCGTTCGCGGATGCCGGAGAGCGTGAGGCGGCGGAGCGCATGCTCCAGCGCATTGCTCAGGGAGACGGGACCGGCACGGGGTCTGGTGCAAATGCGGTTGCGACTTTGATTGCCGTCATGGCGCAATCGGGCCGGGTGGAGGAGGCCGAGCGGCGTTTCCGCGATTGGAAGGACCGTCTCACGGTCGATGACGCCGGCGAGCTGCGCGTGGCGATTGCGTGGGCCTGGGTCCGCGAGAACGCCCTCGATCGCGCCGAGGCCGCGCTCGAGGACGATTCCACCGTGAGCGTGCTGGCGGTTCGGGGCTGGATTGCGGTGTATCGCGGCGATCTGCTGGGCGCCACCGACCTGTTTCGCGGTGCCGGCCCTCGCGCTGGTACGCGCGAGGAAGCTACCGAACGGACGGTAATGCTCGCGCTGCTGCAGAGTATCGGCCCCGACTCGGCGCCCGCTGTTGGAAAAGCGCTGCATCATCTCGCCCGAGGCGACACCGCGGTCGCGGTGCGCGAATTAGAAGCTGCAGCCGGTGGACTTCCGACTCATGGTGGCCGGGCGGGAGTGCTCTTGTTTGCCGGCCGCCTCGCGTTCGAGCGAGGAGATATGGAGGCGGCCGAAAGGGATTTGTTGGGTGCAATCGCGTCCGATTCGGCGTCGGCGTCATCGCCGGCGGCAGCGTATCATCTCGCTCGCGTGTACCTGACCCTCGGCCGAGAGGATGCGGCCCGCGATCGCCTCGAGACGCTGATCCTTGCCTATCCGGAGAGTGCCGTCGTGCCGGTGGCCCGCCGCCTGATGGATCGCATACGCGGTGGAGTGCCGCAGACATGAAGCGTCGCGCGTTTGTCGAGAAGGTCGGTGGCATCGCCGCATCGGTGGCGGGGCTCGGCGCTTTCCGCGGCCGCTCACGCCATGCGGCGACGTGGTTGCTCGTTCCGATGGATGCAGATCAAACGAATCACCTCAAGGCATACGGTCTGACGTATCGCGCCATCCAACGAGGGGTCAGTGCGGAGTGGTTGTTGAATTTTCGGGGCGGCAGCTTCCTGTTTCCGCTCGATTCGACGACGCAGCGCGAAGCCGCGCTCGAAGGCATCTCGGCCATTCAAATGACGGATACCGAGATTATCAACGTGCGTGGGACCATCGCGGCCAACAACATGGATGCGGTGCCTCTCGAGAAGGCGCCCGAGGTTGCGGTCTACGTCCCGCCCAACGCGACGCCGTGGGACGACGCAGTTCGCATGGCTTTGGAGTATGCCGGTATCGAGTACAATCGTTTTTGGGATGCCGAGGTGCTCGGTGGGAAGTTGAAGGACTACGACTGGTTGCACCTGCATCACGAAGATTTTACCGGGCAATACTCCAAGTTCTACTTGACGTACAGCGGAACACCTTGGCTCACCGACATGGTGCAGCGCAACCAGCGCATGGCGCGCACGATGGGCTTCAGTTCGGTGGCCGACCTCAAGAAAGCGGTAGGACAGGGAATCCGTAGCTACGTGGATGAGGGCGGTTTCTTGTTTGCGATGTGCACCGCCACGGAGACACTCGAGATCGCCTTGGCGGCCGAGGGTGTGGACGTTGCGGCACAGTACGCCGATGGGACGCCGATGGATCCCGACGCCTCGTCGAAACTCCGATGGGACCAGTCGTTCGCGTTCCGTCAGGTTCGGCTCGAGCGGTCACCCGCTACGGCTAGCTTCTCGAACGTCGACGGGCACCAGGTCAACAATCCGCCCAAACGGCAGCCCCTCGGCGTATCGACCCTGTTCAACTTCAGCGCCAAGATCGATCCGGTACCGACTATGCTGGTTCAAAATCACCGAACGGTCATACCGGACTTCTACGGATTGACGACGTCCTTCATGCGCGACCGGCTCAAGCCCAATGTGACCGTGCTCGCTTACGAAGACGGCGCGCCGTGGGTCAAGTACATTCACGGAGAGTACGGCTCCGGGACCTGGACGTTTCTCGGCGGCCACGATCCGGAAGACCCGCAACACCGGATCGGTGATCCCCCGACCGACCTCTCCCTCCACCCCAACTCGCCGGGGTACCGTTTGATTCTCAACAACGTGCTCTTTCCTGCCGCAAAGAAGCGCGAGCTGAAGACGTGAATCGTCTTCGCCCCGATGTCAGCGAATCTGTTCGCAAGGAGATCGCTGCCGCCGGGGGTCGCGAAGTCTCCTTCGTTGCAGAGGTCGATGACGACGGCGTCATCGTGTCCGCCCGCCCGGTCGCACGGGGCACGGTCGAAACCGTGCTGGCATTGCCCGGGGTGGCGAGCCGTGGCGAGATGTTGATCCACAATCATCCCAATGGGGTGCTGGAGCCGTCCCAAGCAGACCTGTCCATAGCGGCACGGCTGCACGATGCCGGTATCGGTTTCGCTATCGTGGATAACGACGCCACGTCTGCCTATGTCGTGGTGGAGGTGCCGCGTGCGCCGGCGTTGAAGCTGTTGGATGCCCCCGACGTGGCAGACCTCCTCGGGAGAGACGGGCCGGTCGCGCGCGTACTGCGACAGTACGAAGATCGTCCGAGCCAGCGGGACATGGCCTCATTCGTCGCGGACACGTACAACGATGGGGGCGTGTCGCTGATGGAAGCCGGAACCGGGGTGGGCAAGTCGTTCGCCTACCTGGTGCCGGCCATCGAGTGGGCGCGGCTCAACAAAGAGCGGACGGTCGTATCGACCAACACGATCAACTTGCAGGAGCAACTCGTTGGGAAGGACTTGCCATTGCTCGCGCGGTCCACGGAGGAGCCGCAAGCCCCCCCCACGTACGCGCTGCTGAAGGGGTGGCGCAATTATCTCTGCTTACAGCGCCTGTCGCTGGCCGAGCGGGGACAGGGGTCGCTGCTGGAGGACGAACGGGCCGAGGAGCTTCAAGCGCTCGTGGATTGGTCGCGGCACACCACGGACGGCTCGCTCGCCGATCTCACGACCGAACCGTCGTCGGAGGTGTGGGACGAGGTAGCCGCCGAAGCGGACCTGTGCACCCGAGAGGCCTGTCCGCAGTTCGGCGCGTGCTTTTTGTTCCGCGCCAAACGCGCCGCCGCCGCCGCCGATGTGGTCGTCGTGAACCATCATTTGCTCGCCTCCGATCTCGCCGTGCGCCGCAACACGGAAAACTGGCAAGACACCGCCGTCCTGCCGCCGTACCGGCGCCTGGTGCTGGACGAAGCGCACCACTTTGAGGACACCGCCGCGCAGCACCTCGGGCATCATGTCACGTGGCACGGGGTGACGCGTCTTCTCGGGCGGCTGGAACGCAGTGGCAAGGGTCTCATTCCCACCCTGACCGCGGAGCTACGCAGTCGCGGCGATTCGCTGAGCTTGGCGTCGGTCGAGTTGTTGCGAACCGACGTCTTCCCCGCCGTGAACGACGCGCGAATCCACGCGCAACGCGTGTTCGGACTGCTGGCCGACCTGCTCCTGGACAAGCGCGAACAGGTGCTCCGCCTGACGGACGAGTTCGCTGACGATCCCGTGTGGCCGCAAGGCTTGGGCGTAGCCCTCGACAACCTGGTGTTGGTGTTGGAGCGTTTGCGCGACCGCGTCGAGACGGTTGCGGACCGGATGGAACTGGACGAAGAGCAGGACCGCCGCTCGCAGCTGTTGGGCGAGCTGCGGGGAGTCGTGCGCCGACTCGGTGCCGCTCGAGACGGCATGCTCTTCACCCTGAGGCCCCAGCCGGGAGCCTCGACCGTCCGGTGGATCGAGCAACGGGGGAAAAAGGCGGTTGGCCCGCTTCCGTTTCCCATCGGTTTGACCAGCGTCCCGCTGGAGTTGGCTCCCATCCTCAAGGATGCGTTGTTCGATCGCGTGGACAGCGTGATCCTGACGAGCGCCACTCTTTCCACGGGGGGCGATTTCGACTTCATCAAGACCCGTCTGGGCCTGTCCTTGCCGCCCTCGCGAATCCGGTTTCAAGAAACGCTGCCCTCTCCGTTCGACTATCAGCAACAGTGCCTGTTCGGGATCCCGACAGATCTTCCCGAGCCGCGCCGCGACCAGGCGGGCCACGATAGCGCCGTCGCTTCCGTCGTCATCGACCTCGCGCACGCATCGGATGGGGGCATGTTTGTGCTGTTCACCAGTCATGCGGCGCTGCGGCGCACCGCCAAACTGGTGCGCGACGGGATAGGCAGCCGCTGGCCGTTGTTGGTACAGGGAGACGGCCAGCGTGATAGGCTGTTGCGCCGGTTCCGGGAGTCCGGTTCGGCTATTCTGATGGGAACCGATTCTTTCTGGGAGGGAGTCGATGTGCCGGGCCGGGCGCTCCGGGCGCTCGTCATCGCGAAGCTCCCCTTCAAGGTGCCCAGCGAGCCCGTGACGGCGGCGCGGCTCGAGCAGATCCAGGAGAGCGGCCGCGACGGTTTCATGGACTATCTCCTGCCGAACGCCGCTCTCAAGCTGAAGCAGGGGTTTGGGCGCCTGATCAGGTCGACCAGCGACTTCGGCGTGGTGGTGCTGCTGGATCCGCGCGTGTTGAACCGACACTATGGCAAGAAGATCATTCGATCGCTTCCCGATGCCCGGCGCGTGGTGGGAACGTGGCGTGAGGTGCGAGCGGCGGCACGGGAGTTCTTTGCCATGCATCGTGAGGGAGCCCGTACATGATCGAGACCAGCCGGCGCGTTGCCCGGCTTCCCACTTATGCGGTGGCCGCGATCGCCGAGAGAAAGCGGCAACTCATCGCCCAAGGCGTGGATGTCATCGATCTGGGCGCCGGAGACGCTGACATTTCTCCTCCGGAGATCGCAGTGGAAGCGTTGCATCGCGCGGCGCAGCAGCGCGACGCGAGTCGGTATGCCTTTCAATTGGGATCGGTCGAGTTCAGAGAGGCCGTGGCGCGTTACATGCAGCGACGGTTCAACGTCCAGGTCGACCCGATGACCGAAGTCCTCCCGTTGATCGGATCGAAGGACGGACTGGCACATCTGCCGTTTGCGGTGCTGGACCCAGGAGACGTGTGCGTCGTGCCGGAGCCGGGCTATCCCGCGTACCTCGGCGGCGCGATACTCGCCGGAGCTGACGTGGAGATCGTTCCCCTGCGGCCGGAAGCGGATTTTCTCGTGGAGCTGGAGGAAATCCCTCCTGAACGGCTCGCTCGCGCGAAGCTGGTTTTTCTCAACTACCCCAACAATCCGACGGCGGCGATCGCCCCGCACGCATACTTGGAGCGGACCATCGCCGCATGTCGGCGACACGGAATCGTGCTCGCCTTCGACAATGCCTACGCCGAGCTGACGTTTGACGGCTATCGGGCCCCGAGCATTCTCGAATTTTCCGGCGCGCGCGACGTGGCGCTGGAATTCCACTCGCTGTCGAAGAGTTTTGGCATGACCGGATGGCGACTGGGATGGGCCGTTGGGAACCAGCGGCTGATAGAAGGGCTATCCAAAGTAAAGAGCTACGTGGATACCGGCCCGTTCCTGGCCGTGCAACAGGCCGGCGCAGCCGTGATCGACCGGTCGGAGGAGTTGCTCGAGCCGGTGCGCGAGGGATTCCGGGTGAGACGGGACTCGCTGGTCACGGCGCTTCACGAGGTTGGCATTTCCTGCGCGCCGCCCCCGGCCACGATGTACTTATGGGTTCCCGTGCCGGAAGGGATTACGTCCGGGGAGCTTGCGAGCGCGCTGCTGGAGCGGGAGGGCCTTGTTATCCTGGCGGGATCGGTGTTTGGTGGAGGAGGAGAAGGTTTCGTGAGACTGTCATTTATCGTCGAGCCCGAGAGGCTTCGGGAGGCTGCCGTCAGAATGAGCCGGGTGTTGGACGGATTCACCGCGACCGGGCGTCGTGCGTAGTCTGCTTCCCCCTCGCGCCCCCCGTTTCGAAGCGAGGTGGTACGCGGCCAGCGTGGCCGTCCACGTCGTGTTTCTGGGCGCTTTGGTGTGGGTGAGCACTCACGCACCTGATCCTGACCGGAAGGTCAGGCTGGTGCGCCTGTTCGAAGATCCCACCGATCCGCCCCGTCAGTTTACCATGAGGCTCGGCGACCTTGTGGCGGGGGGGGTTGAGCTCGCTGAGGCGGATGCGGCGGGGACTCTCGGTCGGGTGAGCATCGCGCCGGTGTTGATCGAGCCTTGGGGTGGGGGTGGCGCCCGTACGCCGATCTCGGCTCCCGAGTCTCTCACCATTGGGATTCCAGGAGCGATCACCACCGTTCCGGGCGCGATCGTGGTGGGTACTCGCCGACGCATCGGCCCGACGTTCGGAGACGGCAGCGTGTGGCAGGGGCCACCCCAGGTGTTCCTTTCGGAAGGGGGCGGGGGCGAGTGGGGCCCGCTCGAGGCACAATTGGCGTTACGGGTGGTGGAAATGCTCGACAGCCTGCTTCTCGATTCTTTGATGCAGGAGGGGATTCCCCGCTGGGTCTTCACTGCGGGAGGGCAACAGTGGGGCGTAGACCCGATGTTCATTCACCTCGGGCCCGTCAAGATTCCGACCATACTGCTGGGTTACCTACCGGGGTTGCCCCAGGGCAACTACGAGCAGATGCAGCAGGCCCGGTGGTTGGCTGACGTCCGGCAACAGATCGTGCGACAAGCGCAGGACATGGACCGGCTGGAGAGTTTTCGGGGATACATCGACCAGCTCCGTGCCCGCCGGCTCAAGGAGCGCGAGCGCGAACGCATCCGGCGCGGGCTGGTGGCGGGCCGCGACTCCTCGACCAGCCGCTAGAGCCGCTCTGGCTCTAGTCCTCCAAACCTTCGGTTTCGGTGACCAGGTCTGATATCGTCGTCCCCCGCTTCACGACATAGAACAACACGCTGAACCCGATCACCGCGGCGTTCAGATTCCACAACAACGTCCCCAGCGTCGTCCCGACGATGAAGAACACCTCCCAATGGGTCACGTGCTGTGAGGCGTTTGACGACCCGGCGAGGAACGCGCCCAGTTCGGTTTGAGCGCCTACCCGGCTGCGGGCGTACAGCCGCATCGGCAGCCAATCAAAAACATCGTATCCGACCTTGAACAGCAGTCCTGCGAACACGGCCTGCGGAATGAGGCTGATGAGATTTTGAAACATGAGCATCTCGACGAGAACGAACACGCCCACCATGATCCCCGCTAGCCGCATGGTGGCCCGCTCGTTGATGATCAGGACCGACCGAATGGTGGCTTGAGCCCCAGGGATTCCCCCGACGAACGCGATGAGGCCGTTTGCGATTCCCTGTGCCGCAAGTTCCCTGTCTTGCTTCGTGTCTTCCCTCGTGAGTTTGTCCACCACCTTCGACGTGAGCAGCGTGTCGAGATACCCCAACATTGCCAACTGAGCCGCAAACCCCAGGGCGGGAATGAGGATGTTCAGGGACCAGTCGCGGGGTACCTGACTCGCAATAAGCGAACCGATGTCTGCCAACGATCCGAGTGTCGTGTCGAGACTCACAAGCTCGGCATCGAGGCCGGCGACGTTGGCCACGATCGACACGCCGACGATCGCCATGAGCGTCGCCGGAAGGAACCGGGATGCTCGTGGCGCGAGGCCCTTGAGGATTCTGGGGAGCGTCATGACGAGCACGAACGTGATCACCGCGAGTGCCAGGTTGCTTGCGAGCGAGCCGCCAAACCGGGTCTCGCCCCCGAGCCCGAAGAGTTTCTTGATCTGATCTAGCCAGATCAGGATTGCGATCCCGTCCATGAACCCCGACACCACCACCTTGGGCACGACGTTGATGAAGCGTCCCAAGCGGAGGAGTGCCGCCAGCAAGAGGATTACACCGGTGAGGAGGAAGACGACATTGATGAAGTGGTCGGGATTGGCGGTGGGAATCTCTGCGAGCAGCTCGTCGTGCGCGAAGGCGATGACGACCGCGGACACGGCCGTCATGGGCGCGGTGGGTCCGGAACACTGCACTCTGGTTCCGCCCAACAGTGACGTGACCAGCGCGATGATCCCGGCCGATATGATGCCGGCGAACGCGCCGCGTTGGGACAGGATGCCGAACGCCGCCCCGAGACTGATCGCCACGAAGCTCACCGTCAGGCCGGCGACGACGTTGTTGAACAACTCGATGGGGGAAGGGGTCGAGCGGCTATTCATGGGAAAAAACAGGTGTCAGGTGTTAGGTGCCAGGTGTCAGGGTGCGGCGTGTTCGATTCCGGCGCATTAGAACCTGAAACCCGACACCTGACACCCGACACCTGTTTTTCTATGACCGCGGCTCCCACGACAGCGCAGCGCGCATTCGTCTGAGTGATTCCTCCCTCCCCACGGCGTGCAGCAGGTCGTTCACCGGTTCCGACACCGTCCCGCCGGTGAGCGCGATTCGGATCGGCTGCAACAGCTTGCCGAGTCCGATGTCGAGCTGCTCGGCGAGCGTCCGGAGCTCGGTATCGAGCCGTTCGGGAAGCCACGACGACGGATCGACGTCATCCAGATGGTCGGCGGCTTTCTCCAGGGCATGCCGGAAGCCACTCAAGTCCTTGTGCAGGAGTTTGTCCGCCTTGGCGTCCCGCTCGATATACTGCGCGTCCAGCCGAACCGCCGTTTGCTTCGCCGCGTTGTTCGTGGTGCGCGCCCTGATGCGTACGACTTCCAACGCCCGCAGCACGTCGTCGGCGCGCGCAGCGGCGTTGATGCCGTAACGCTCCGCCAATTCCGTTGCCACCAGTGGGAGCAGCTCCTCGGGCGGCGTGCGGCTCAGGTGCTGGCCGTTCATCCACTCCAACTTGGTGGGATCGAACACGGCGGCCTTCTTCTGGATGCCTGCGAGCGAGAACGCCTCGACCAGCTCTCCGATCTCGAAATACAGTTCCCGGTCGTCCCCCGGGCTCCAGCCGAGTAGCGAAAGGAAATTGGCCATCGCTCCGGGGAGAATCCCGACCCTGCGGTAATCGCCCACTGCCGTATCGCCGTGTCGTTTCGAGAGCTTCCTGCCATCGGTGCCGTGGATCATCGGCACGTGGCCGAATGCCGGTGGGTCCACGCCGAGCGCGCGGTACACCGCGATCTGTTTGGGCGTGTTGGATAAGTGATCGTTGCCGCGAATGACATGGGTCACCTTCATGTCGATGTCGTCGGCAACGACCGAGAAGTTGTATGTGGGGGTGCGGTCGGATCGGAGGATCACCCAGTCCTCGATGTCACTGCCCTCGAACGACACGGGGCCGTACACGTCGTCTTCCCATTCCAGGGTCTCGTCCGGCATGCGAAACCGCGCGGCGCCGTCGTCCATGTAGGCATGGCCCGTTTCCAACACCTGTTCGGCCCACGCCTGGTGGCGCTCCAGCCTGGCGCCCTGGAACACCGGCTCTTCGTCCCAGTCGAGTCCCAGCCAGCGAAGGCCGTCGAGAATCACCTGGGTGTGTTCCTCGCTGGACCGCTGCTTGTCCGTATCCTCGATGCGGAGGAGGAACTTTCCCCCCTTCTTGCGAGCGTACAGCCAATTAAAAAGCGCCGTTCGCGCGCCCCCCACGTGGAGGTACCCCGTGGGGGAGGGAGCGAACCGGACGCGCAGACCCGAGTTCGTCATGTTGCTAGATGGTTGGAGAAAACGGAGAGGGGGGGATTCGAACCCCCGATAGGGCTTTAAACCCTATAACGGTTTAGCAAACCGGCGCCTTCAGCCACTCGGCCACCTCTCCCAAGCCCGCCGCCATTGCTTTGTCGGACGGGAGGAGAAAAGTAATCCGCCGGAGGGGTATTTTACAGAGGAAGAAGCACGTTGAGGTCGATCGAGGACGGTTCGAAGACGCTGTCGACGTAAGGTCGTCCCAGACCGTCCCAGACCGTCCCAGACCGTCCTTGACCGTCCTTGTTCGTCTTCATCTTCGAACAAGTTCTCCGCCACGAATCGGGCAAGTCGCACCGCTGCCGCTCAACGCTGGCCATCCTGCGTGCCGTGAAAGGCAACTGGCTTGCCACGGGGCTCCGGCTCCAGATCCGGTTGGCTCGAGTCCATGAAGACCTCGTGCAACTCGAGCTGGCTCGGCTGCACGAACGCTTCTGGCGGAAGCGTGCCGGAGCGTGCATGCCCTTTCACGAACTCGTCCGACTGTACCCACGCATCGAACGCGGCCCGGGATTCCCACAGCGTCAAGACGATGTATGGGTCTCCCGGATTGACTGGGCGCAGTACCTTGTTCCAGATAAACCCGGGCATCCCGTCCACCAGCCGCGCCCGTGCCCGGAAGCGCTGCTCGAACTGCTCGGCGTACTCCGGCACCACATAGATCCGGTTCATGGCGGTGATCATTCTCGGTAACTCTCCATTCACTCCGCCTTCAGTGCTGCAACAAGATTCACCCGGGTTGCGCGGTGCGCGGGAACGAGACAGGCGAGCAGGCCCGTGAGTGCCAGCGTCACGATTATCGCTGCGTAAACGGCCGGATCGTGCGGGTTGACTCGGAACGATAATACCTGGAGGGGACGGGTCAACGCCACGCCCAGGGCCAATCCGATCGCCATGCCGATCCCGATTTGCGTCATGCCCTTCTTCAAGACCAGTCCGACGATGTCTTTGTCGCATGCACCGAGTGCAATACGAATCCCCATCTCCTGCGTGCGGCGATTCACCGAGAATGCCATCACAGCGTACAGACCGATCGCCGACATCAACAGTGCCATTGCGCCAAACACGGAGAACGTCCAACTCAAGATGCCGAACATCCATGTGGCCGACTCGATGGCACCCTCCATGGAGTCCACCTCGTAGATTGGCAGGTTGGGATCGAGCGCGGCGACCGCATCACGCACGACCGGCGCGATCGCCAGCGGATCCCCGCGGGTTTCGATCGCCATCCTCATGGCGCTAGGCGGTCCTTGAGCCAGCGGCGTGTAGAACTGTTCCGGTGTCACGCTGCCGATTCTGAGTCCGCCGAGGTCTCCCTCACCCACGTGGAGATCGGGCACGACACCCACAACCGTCATCCAGCGGCGGCGTGATTCCGACCGGCCGAGGCGGAACCGTTTACCCACGGCCGATGCTCGAGGGAAGTACCGTTGCGCGAAGCTCTGGTTGATGATGACTACCGGCAGACCTTCGGCGCGATCCTGGCTCGTGAAGTCCCGTCCCTCGAGAAGTTTCACGCCAAACGTGCGGAAGAACCCTAGTGATATCGTGGCCCGGTTGGCATTGGGATAGTCCTGGTCGGTGACATACGAACCACCTTCCACCCCGAACCGGGCTTCATAGGCTCCGGTCCCGGGTAAACGGTCGACGAAAGCCACAGACTCTACACCCACCAGAGCGCCCAGACGTTGATGCAGGTCGTCGAAGAACTGGAGCCGGCTCTCAGAGTCCGGGTAATCGGCTTCATCGAGTGTCACCCGCCCTGTGAGCATGTTCGCCGTCTGGAACCCCATGTCGAGATTCCTGAAATTGATGACGCTCTTGATCGCCATGCCGGCGGCGACCAGCATGGCACAGGAAACCGCGATCTCACCGATCACCAGGCTCGTGCTGAACCGGCCCATGCGGAAACTGGACGATCCCGCGCTCTCATCCTTGAGCACTTCGTGCACATCGATCCCGGACGCCTTGAGCGCAGGAACTATTCCGGCCGCAAAGCTGGCTACCAGGGTCATGACGATGGCAAAGATGAGCACCGGGGGATCGGTGCGGATGTCGTACCAATAGGGCTTTCGGATAAACTCTGTAGCGGTTTCGAGCGTGTCGATCAACAATGTTGCCAAGATCACCCCCGCAATTCCTCCGATCAATGCCATCATGGCAGCTTCGACCATGAGCTGGCGGATCACGCGGGCGCGGCTTGCTCCCAAGGCCGTGCGAATCGCCATTTCCTTGACCCGGACGGCGGCGCGAGCCAGCAAGAGATTCGCCAGATTCGCGCATGCGATGATCAACACTCCGAAAGCCGCCGCGAATCCGACCGAGAAGAGGGTCGAGAATTCTGGGGGTAAAAAAACATCGGCATAGAACCGAATGGCGGCGCCGACGCCATCGTTGGTTGCGGGATACTCGACGGCGAGGCGTTGGGATATGCCCGTTATTTGGACCTGCGCCTGCTCTAGGCTCACGTCTTTCTTGAGTCGTCCGATGACCCACAGGCGAGGGCCTTGTCCCCGCCGTAACGCGGTGTGATCGATGGCGAGGGGCATCCACAGATCGTTTTCGAAGGGGAAGCGAAAGCCCTCCGGCATCACGCCGATAACGACTGCTGGAAGGCCGTTGGCGCGGACCACCTTGCCGATGACGTCGGGGTCGCCGCCGTACCGAGCCTGCCACACGCTGTGGCCGAGGACGATGGTCGGGGGAGTGTGGCCGCGATCCTCATCGCCACGAAACACGCGGCCCATCAACGGCTGGGTGTTCACCTCGGAGAACATGTTCGCGGTGACGAACGTGCCGAAATATCGTTCCGGACGTTGGTCCTCGTCGCCGAGGTTGATGCTGCTGAAATAGAATCCCGCCAGATCCTCGAACACGGTCTGCTGTTCGCGCCAATCCACGAAGTCGTGGATCGGCACGCTTCTTCCGGTCACGCCGTCCGCAACGATGGTTTGCGAAATACGCACGAGGCGGTCGCCGTCCTCGAATGGCAGCCCGCGAATCGTCAATGCATAAAACGAGCTGAACTGGTAAGTGACGGCCCCGATGCCAATGGCCATCGTAACGATCGCCACCAGTGAGACGCCGGGCGTCTTGTACAGCATGCGCGCGCCGTAGCGAAGATCCTTCAACAACTCGTTCATCGTCCTACCTTCGCCGCAACTCCTCGAACCAGTTGAGCACTACCCGAATCTCCCGTGCCGGCGCATCCGGGTTCGGGGCCAGGACAACGAAGTGCTGCCCGTCCGGCGTAACATCGAATTGAGGGATCTCCATGGAGGTTGGAAACAAGGCCTGAGGTGTTCCGGATCTCAGCGAACGTCCCTGGGTGTTCACGGACACCACGGTGATGTCGCCGTCCGGGCTCACATAGAACAGCTCATCCCCGCGCCCGTTCCACCGCGGCGCGGCACCACCGTCCGCCGAAACCTGGATCTTGGGACCCAGCTCCGGAAACGACACCGAGTACACTTCAAAGCGTCCCGACTCATCCGAGTGATATGCGATCCACCGGCCGTTCGGGGAAAACACCGCTGACACTGGACACCTAAGGTTGTGACCACCGGAACCAATTGCCCCTCACCATCCGTACTCACCAGCCAGATGTCTGTGCTGGTCTGGGGATGAAACTGGGAAAAGGCAAGCCATTTGCCGTCGGGCGACCAGTCGGTGAGGTGAAGATGATAATCCCCGGTGTAGATGAGTTCGGCCTCGGAGCTGCCATCGACCGGCTTCACGTAAACGCGCCTCGCCTCCCCCGTCCACGCCGAGCTGTAGGCGATCCGCTGGCCATCGGGCGACCATACGGGGGTCTCATCTTCCGTGGACTCGAACGTGAAATGCTCGCGCCTGCCGCTGGCCGCATCCGCGAGCCAGATATCGTTGTGGTCCGGCTGCCGGAGTGTGAAAGCAATGCGGCGTCCGTCCGGAGAGACAGTCCGCGACGCACCGTTCAGCGGAGGCCCCAGTTGTCGGACCACTTCACCGTCCCGGTCGAGCCAGTTCAGCAGGAACCGAGTCTCGCTCGTGCCTCGAACGAACGCCAATGTTCCGCCATCTGATACCGCAAAGGAAGCCGCGCCACCCCAAACCGCCACGCGAACTTCTGACGCTACCGGGAATGGAGCGCCCGTCACCCGGAGGCGCCCAAGATCAAACGGAACGGCGAGAATCGTTCCGTCTGCCTGAGCGTAGACGATGTGCCCGGTGGAAACGTACCGGCCGTAGGTGGCCCGTTCGATCACGGCACGGCGTTCGCCGCTCGCGATGTCCTGGACGACGAGGCTCGCATCCCCCCATCCCCCACTCGGCCCGATGACGGTGAACAACACGCTCTTTCCATCAGGCAGGAGCTGCGGCCAGGCGTGTGCCGTCTCCAACGCGCTGTCCAACACGGTCGTGATCTGGTGAGAGCCGCTTCCATCGTCCGCCATCAGCCACACGCCCGAACTCCCAAGCGCCGGGACATAGACGATGTTGCCTTCGGCGCTCCAATCTGCGCCGCGTCTAGAGTGTGCATCCAGGATGGACAGCACCGGACCTCCCTCCACCGCAATCTTCATGAGCCCGCCACTACTGAATCCAATCCATTTTCCGTCGGGCGAGAAGAACGGGGTCGAGGCTCCCTGGGTTCCAGCAAGCGGTACGTCGTCGAAGCTGTCGAGCGATCTCACATGGAGCAGCCCATCGGTGTAGTACACCAGGGTGCGGCCGTCCGGGGACAGCGCGAGCTGGGGGTTCTGGCCGAACAACATCTGGTAGCCATCGGGCACCGGAATCACCACTCGTGTCGGCGTCCCCGAAGAGGCCGGTGTGCGGAACCAGCCCCAGACCGCAAGCACCAGCATCAGCGCC
>JADFPO010000116.1 GCA_022562295.1 Gemmatimonadota bacterium | reverse complement strand
GTTGCCGTCGGTGTCATACCGGATCGGGTACGTGTAGTCCTCCTCGACCAGCTCCCGGCGGAAGATGTTGTTGAAAGTCGCCCAGATCGAGCCGAAGTCGAACACCTCGTGACCCGTCGCCCAATCGGCGCTGCCCGAGAGGGTGAGGTTGTTGAACAGCGTCACGCTCGTGGAGAAGCTGCCGCTCTTGGTGGGCATCGGCGATTTGCCCGAGAACGTCAGCTCCGAGTCGTCCAGCTTGCCATCGTCGTTGCTGTCGAAGGGCGTAAACAGCCTCCAGGCTCCGACGGGGTGCCCCTCATCGACGCGCTGCTGTCCGGTGATGTTGAACGGCGCCGCGCCACCCAGGCTCGTCACCTCGTTGTCGACTGCGTGGTACGTCAGGCCCAGATCCCATCGTACCTTTTCGGTATTGAGGATCTGGATGTTCGCGTCGATCTCGATGCCCGTATTGGAGATCTCGCCGACGTTACGCAACTGGGTTCCCAGCCCGGTCGACGGTTGCTCGGGCACGAAGAACAACGCATCCCTCGTCGTGGCGTCGAAGTAGGTGAACCCGATGCCGACGCGGTTGTCGATCAGCGCAATGTCGAACCCGCCCTCGATGGTGCTGGTCACCTCGGGAGCCAGATCCGCGTTGCCCGGATTGTTGAACCGCGGGGCGCTCTCACCGCGGAACTGCGTAGCGTTGAATGAGCGGTCGCGCAGGAAGGCCGTCGGGAACTTGCCGGTCTTGCCGTAGGCGAACCGCAGCTTCAGCGTGTTCACCACGGACCCCAGCGCGGTCTGGAAGAAGTTCTCATCCGAGATCAGGTACGCCGCCCCCGCCTTGGGATATACCTCGACATTCACTTCGTCGCCGAACGTGGAGTTGGCGTCAAACCGCACCCCGCCGTTCAGGAACAAGCGATCCCACAGCCCGACCTCCTCCTGGAGGTAGAACCCGCCGCTGAAGGTTTCGGTGTTGGTCTCAATAGCCACGATAGTGGCCGCCTCGTCGAAATCGGGCGCGCCCGGCAGGGCGAAGGTCTGACCCGTGATGTTGGTGGTGCTCACGTCGTCGCGGAAGCCCTGCACGCCAAACGTGAAGTCGGAGGTCAGGATTCCGGTGCGCGGGTAGGAGAACGTCCCCGCGAAGTCACCGGTCACCGACGTGAAATCGCGCTGGAACCGCTGGAGCTGCCCCTCTCCGCCGTTGATGAACACGGCGCCGATGGGCGAGAACTCCCGCTGCTGGTTGGTGCGGTAGTCCAAGCCGACCGTGGCCCGGGCCCGGAACAGATCGGAGTGGATGAGGTTGACCCCGGAGGTGAACCGGAACCGATTCACCACCTCGTCGATGGTGGGCAGGATGAACGCCGTCAGAGCGTCGTCGAAGTTGTTCTCGCCCGTGAAGAAGAACACGTCGCCGACCTCGAAGCTGGTCAGCGGGTCCGCTATGGCCGAGCCGTTGAAGAGCCTGCCGAACTCCGTGCGCGTGTAGTTGGCCGTGAAGTTCACGGTGGTCTTGTTGCTGATTTCGGCTTGGACCGCGCCGCGCATCGTGAACAGCTCGTTCTGGTTCTTGACCTGAACGCCCGCGGCCTCCTGAATGCGGCCACTCACGGCGTACGTGATGTTCTCCCCTCCACCCGACACGCCCAGGTAGTAATTCTGGAAGTGACCGGTCTGGAAGAAGTTGTTCTTCAGGAAGTTGGAGTCGGCCGGAGTTTCAAACGTCCCGTCGCCATCGATGTCGAACCCCGTCTCGATGTCGTCGGGATAAATCAAGCCGGTGTCGAACATGTACTTGAGTTCCGGCGAATCGAATCCCTGCTCGATCCGAGCCGTAATGCGGGTCCGGCCCGGTGTGCCCTTCTTGGTGAAGATCTGGATCACGCCCGACGCGGCGTCGGAGCCGTACAGCGTGCTCGCCGCTCCGCCCTTCGTCACCTCGATGCGCTCGATGTCGGTCGTCAGCAGATCGGCCAACGCCGACGACTGCTCTCCGCCCGTGCCGCTGGCGGTACTGACGTCGTTATCCACGCGAACGCCGTCCACGTAAATGACCGGGGTCTGCGAGCCGAACACGCTGGAGATGCCGCGGAAGTTGATGAGGGAGGAGGTGCCGGCTTGCGCGGACGTCGCGTTGACCGTCATGCCCGCCACCTTGCCCTGCAGCAGCTGGGCGATGTCCTGCACCGGCGCTCGCTCGATCTCTTGCGTGTTGATCACGTGCACCGACGCCGTCAGTCTCCGGCGCTCCACCGCCCGACCAGTTCCCGTCACCACGATCTCATCGAGCGAGATCGCCGACCGGGCCAATGTGAAGTTGGCAGTGGCCGGCAGCCCCGCCGAGACCGGCAACGTCTGTCCCCTGCCGCCGTAACCAATCAGGCGAACGCGGATCGTGACCGTGCCCACCCGCAGATTCGGGAGCGTGTAACGCCCCTCCGCATCCGTCACGGCGCGGCGCACGCTTCCCTCTACCGTAATCCGAGCGCCCTCCAACGGACGCCCGGTTCCCTCTTCGACCACCTGACCTTGAATCCGGCCGGTGACCTGCCCCCACGCCGGCGCTACCGTGAGCAATAACAATGCTCCGGCGAACGCACTGGCCCAAAGGGCTCGTGCCAACTTGGAACGTTGCATAACACCTACCTCGGTTGAGGAAATGAACGGAGGGCTTGAGGGAATCACTCGACGGCTCGGCACGGTCGTTTCGCCCTCCACGAAACCGCCGCGCCACAAGCGCGGGGATTCGAAACGGGATGCCTCATAAGAGCAATACACCACAGCTTAAGATCCGTTACGCCGGACGGTCGAGGGCCGCTGCCCATTGCCTCAGTTCCTCCAGTTCCATGAAAGACTTGCCATCCTCGGTTTCGATTTGGTTGGCTCTCTTCAACACTTGACTGATGATCTCGTTCACCTTAGAGACTGCCATCTGAAGCGTCCTCCGGGCTTGTTGTGGAATGTTGACCGGACAGCGGAGTTAACCGACCTACCTTACCGAGCGTGTGCTAATCTTAGTTGAAATTTGAGGCGGCCTCCAACCTCTGGTAGACTTGAAGATTAGAAGTAATCGAAGTAATCAAGGAACCACCAGAGAAAGGAGACCACCAATGTCAAGGATGCGACGGCTTGCCGCTAGGGGCAAGAGGTCGAGGAAGTCGAAGAGGTTGGGTGAGCCTGAGGTAGTGAGTCGCGAGGAGTATGCGGGGATGGAACTGGACAGCCGGCTGGAGTTGATACGGAGCCTGGTTCCCGTGGGTTTGATGGCTGTCTACCAGGAACTTGACCGGGAGGTTGTCAGTCTCGCCGGTGTGCGGCATAGCCGCAAGTCAGAAGGACCCAAACACTACCGTCATGGCACCAACCCTGGGACGGTACGTTTTCTGGGCCAGCGGGTGCCGATCGAGGTGCCACGGGTGCGTGGCCCTGAGGGGGAGGTCCGGCTTGAGAGCTACGACAACCTGCACCGTGGGGGCGGGCTGGACGAGTTGCTGTTCCGGCGGGTTCTTTATGGGATCTCGAGCCGGAACTACGAGCGGGCGGCCGAGCAGATTCCTGGTGCGATCGGGCTGTCGAGTTCCACGGTGTCACGGGAGTTCGTTGAGGCCAGCGCGGCCAAGCTGCGCGAGTTTCAGGAGCGGGATTTGACGGACCTAGATCTCGTGGTGCTGTTTCTCGACGGCAAGACGTTCGCCGACGACGAGATGGTCATTGCCCTGGGCGTGATGCTGAGCGGCGAGAAGCAGATCCTCGGCTTCGTGCAGACGGAGACGGAGAACGAGCGGGTTGTGGCGCAGTTTGTCCGTTCCCTTCTGGATCGGGGCCTGGATACGAGTTCCGGTCTGTTGGTGGTGATCGATGGGAGCAAGGGGCTGCGGTCTGCGATTCGCAAGGTGTTGCGCAGACGTGCCGTGGTGCAGCGTTGCCAGTGGCACAAGCGAGAGAACGTGGTGTCGCATCTGCCGAGGAAGGAGCAGTCCTCCTGGCGTGGTCGCCTGCAGCGTGCGTACGGTCGTCCGACGTACGACGAGGCGAAGCGGGAGTTGCTGAAGATCCGCGACGAGCTTGCGCAGATCAACGAGTCGGCAGTGAGGAGCCTGGATGAGGGCTTCGAGGAGACTCTGACGCTACATCGCCTGGGACTGTTCGCCAAGATCGGTCGTTCGCTGAAGACGACGAACATCTTGGAGTCGGTCAACTCCCAGGCGGAGGAGCGTTGCGGTCGGGTCGATCACTGGCAGAACTCGAAGCAGAAGCAGCGTTGGCTGGCAGCGGCTCTTCTGGACATCGAGCCGCGCCTACGAAGGCTGGTAGGATACCGCCACCTGCCGGCACTTCAAGCTGCGATCATGAAAGAGCTGAAGCTGGGAGGCGCAGAGGAGAGGAGCAAGCGAGCAGCATGAGGTTGTCGGGGCCGTGAGGAGTTTCAACTAAGATTGGGCTTGACTCCCAAGGTGCGCGCAAGGGGGTTCTTCAGAGGCGTTTCTGCCTATTCCCTTGGACAGTATCTTCACGCACTCGGGACCGTTGTAACCACGACCGCGCCCTGGACGGGACTCATCGACAATCTAGTGTGTCGTCCGTTCGCGGGAAAGATCGCGATCAAACTATGCGGCAACGATGACATTCAAGTGAAGACGTTTTCAACGAACTCGTCTTGCGCCGACATTGCGTGCGGCACACATTTCCATATCAACGTAGACCATGGCCGGTCCGCTACACACTGGGTGACAGCGGAGTCTACCATAGCCATTGACGGAACGTGCATGAGATACAGCGCATGATTGCAACGGCCGGTTCCCAAGTCAGCACCGTCTTCAGTGCCGTCCACTCCCAGGACTCCATCGTGGTGGAGTCGCCGCTGCCAGGTGGGGCCGCGGCGTTCGTCCGTTTTCTGTTTCACGTTCCCCAATCGATCCAGATCATCGGTGCCATCGGCGCGCTGATCGCCGGTGTTGCCCTGGCGGCGCTTATGTGGCGGAGGCGGGTAGACATCACGACGTGGCTGCTTACTCGTTCGCGGGGAGTGACGTTTGCCCTGGTTACCGCCGCAGTGGTGGCGCTGGTGGCGGCCGCAGGCACCGGAACGGTGAGCTGGAACTACATGCAGCACGATAACGGGTTCTGCACCGGTTGCCACATCATGGCTCCGGCCTTCGAGCGGTTTACGGCGAGCGAGCACGACTCTCTGAGCTGCCACGACTGCCACCAGCAGTCGATCTTTGTCAGCACGCGGCAACTCTACCACTGGGTGCTTGAACGACCCGAGGAAATCCCACCCCATGCACCGGTGCCAAACGAGATCTGCGAGAACTGCCACGTTACGGACGGGGGGGAGGCATGGCAGCGCGTGGCCTCCACGGCAGGACACCGGACCCATCTCGAGTCCGACTCGACCGCGCTCCGGGACGTCATGTGCGTGACGTGCCATGGGGTTGAGGTGCACCGCTTCGTGCCCGTGGACCAGACGTGCGCCCAGTCGGATTGTCACGTGGATACGGACATCACGCTGGGCAGGATGCAAGGCCAGACGTCGCTCCACTGCGTGACCTGTCACGAGTTCACCGTCGAAGTACCGCTGCTCGCGACTCGCGATTCGGCGGCCGGGGCTCTGACCCCGAACATCAAACAATGTCTTTCATGCCACGAGATGCAGGCGGTGTTGGCCGAATTCGATGTCGCGTTCGACCCACACAGCGGGTCCTGTGGGATGTGTCATAACCCGCACGTACAAACCGTCGCGACTGACGCGAATACTACTTGTACGAGCGCCAACTGCCACGTTGATTGGCGCGCCGAGCCGTTCCATGTGGGACCGCGGCACGTCGACGTTGGCAGTCAGTGCACGGTGTGTCACCAACCGCATCGCGCCAGGGTGGACGCCAGCGACTGCGTGGGCTGCCACACAACGGTGGCGGAGCGGGAGGACATACCATCGGAGCTTCGCCGGCGGCTCCGACAAGCGCTGCCGTTTGACACGACGCGCGCAATCGGCAATTCACCCTCCCTGCGGCCGATCACGATGGGGATCACTTCGGGACGAGACAGCCCTCTGTGGAGTGATTTCTGGGGTGTGGGATGGGGTTTTGCGAGCCCACCACCTTCCGCCCACACACTCCACGACGCACTCACAATCCAACCCGATTCTTTCTCTCACGCTCAGCACTCCGACCTCTCCTGTCTCACTTGCCACGTCAGCACCAGCGGCCACGGGCAGTTGACCTTCGAAGCCCCAAGAGGGTGCCAGATCTGTCACCACCAAGCGCCGACGGAGGCTGAGTGCGCATCGTGCCATGCCCCGCAAGACATGAGGGCTCCGGTACCGGTGAGCATCCGGGTGCAAACGGGCGAGTATCCAACACATGTCCGCGTCGCGGGGTTCGATCACAGCGTGCACCAAGCGGTTCAGTGCGTGAGTTGCCACATCGTGCCTGTTACGCTGGCCGCCGCCTCACCGACAAAGAACTGCATCGACTGTCATGGCGACCACCACACCGCCGATCGAGATTGTGTGTCGTGCCACGTGGGCGATGATTATTATCAGCCACATGCTCCACCCGCCGATGCGCACACCGGCTGCAACACATGTCATGATCCTGCGACCATCGAGACATTGCTTCCCGATCAACTGTTTTGTCTCACCTGCCACCAGACACAGAAAGAACACTACCCCGACGGCGAGTGCACCCAGTGTCATCTCCAGACATCCCCTGAAGAGTTTCGGGGGAAACTCACGCGATCGGGGGAGCGATGAGGCGTCTGATCGTGCTGGCCGGGATGGTGACGACGCTGGGTATTGTCGGGCAGCTCCACGCACAGGCATACAGTGTACGTTTGCGTACTCGACTGCAGTCGGTCGACTTTCGCGGCGTCGCGCTCGACAGCATTTCCTTGACCGACGTCGTCGTCGGCCCAGCCGGCGGCCTTCAGACGCAAGACGGATTCGCGGTCCGATGTCTTCCGGGACGCAGTTGGTGCACGTTCTTCCGACCGGGCGAGATCCGACGGGGCGGCCCCGCCGTGATCACGGCGGACATGAGCCTTTGGGGTTTGGGGGTGCCGGGCTTGCGCATACAAACCAATGTGCGGCTCGGTTTCGATGTCGGCGACTCTGGTGCGTGGCCCGGAACTGACCCAGCCGTCCAGCTGCTGTACGGATACGCCGAGTACGCGTCGCGAGGAGTTACCGTTCAGTTGGGCCGCACCCACGTAGTGAGTCGTTTTGGGTTCCAGGGATTCGATGGCGCCAAGGTGAACGCCAGGGCGTTGTCGCGTCGTTTGACGGTCACTGCTTTCGGTGGCTGGGCGCTGGCTCGCGGATCGGCGCTACCCGTTACCAGCCCCGCACTGAACCCGCTCGGCGACTTCCAGCCCGGGAAGCGGCACCTCGTTTGGGGAGCGGGAGCCACTTGGTCGTCGGCGCACGTCGCAGGCCGTGCCAGGTACCAGCGTGAGATCGATTCGCGCACTCGAGACATTTCCTCCGAGCGAGTGGCTCTTGATGGTGTGATCCGTCCAGGTGGTGGGGTTTCCCTCTCGGGTGGCGCGGATTACGATCTCGCCGCGGGATTCTGGGGAAGTGCAGAAGGGATGCTTTCATACGCTGGGTTCGGTGGGAAAGGTTTGGTGTCGGCCGGCGTGCGACGCTACCGTCCGCATTTCGATCTGTGGACCATCTGGGGTGCCTTCAGTCCAGTTCCGTACCGCGCGGCGTTTGGCGTGCTCGCTGTGAGGCCGCTCTCGGGCATGGAGGTGCGGGCACGTGGCGAGGTTTATGAGTTTGACGAATCAGGGGCTGCCACGCCACTTGCCACGGTGGAAGATGACGGGTGGCGCTGGTCAGTAGACGGGACCTATTCGCGCCTGGCGCACTGGATCTTCGACCTTGGGCTGCACCGAGAACTCGGCCCCGGCGCGGGATCGGTTGGATACCAGGCCGGCGCCACCTTCCTTCCCGCGACGAGATGGTCGGTTTCGACCCAGGCCAGCCTTCTCGAGCGCCCGCTAGAGTTTCGCTTTGATGACGCCAAGCTCTGGACATTCGGCGCCAACGTGCATTACCGGCCTTCTGACCGGTTGCGGCTGGGGCTGAGCGCCACGCGCTACGACGAAGCCCGCCGCCGACCGGACGCGGCGCAGTTTGAGTGGAATCAACTCCGTTTGCATTTCGACGCGACGCTGTTCCTGAGTTCGGCCGCCGGCCCTGCGTTGCATCCCGCCATCCTCAGGATTCCGGAACGTCGGGTGCCACGATGACGCGCTCACGCTGGTGGGCGGCCGCAGCGGCTTTGGCCGCTGTCGGTGCCGGTGCGGCGATGGCCGGCGTACCAAGTCTCCAGGACTCCTTCGATCATCCCGAACACGAGAAGCTCTTTCCTTCGTGTGAAACATGCCACTCAGGCGCGATCGATCCAGGCACGCCGATGTGGCCTGCACCATCGTCGTGCACGACATGCCACGATGGAGAGGTTGAGGAAATAGTGGATTGGGCTCCTCCCGATCAGCCGCGGAGATCTAACCTTCGATTCCGGCACGATGAGCACGCCAGCGTGCTTCGGTCGGCCGAGGATCCGGCTGTAACGTGTGTGGAGTGCCACGCAGACCGAGGTGCTGCGTGGATGACGGTTCGTGTTGCTTCGGTTCCGCAATGTCTTTCCTGTCACGAAGTGGCAGCGGAGCACTTTGCGGCGCCCGATAGCTCATGCGCCCAGTGCCATTTTCGTTTGGCGGAGGCGACGCGGCTCACGCGCGAAGACATCGCGGAATTCACGATCCCTCCGTCACACAAGGCTCCGGGTTTCGCGGAACGGGACGGCCACGGCGAGCTGGCTAGGCCCTTGGCCGACGCACCGGTTCCGGTGGCAGCAAGCTGCGCCACCTGTCATGCCCGCGACTTCTGCGCTGTGTGTCACGTGGACGCTCCGGAGCAACCGACGATACAGGCGCTAGGAATCGATGCCCGTTCACTCGTCCACGTGGCCGTACTCGAGGCGCCGGACGATCACACCACACATGATTTCCTCCGGCAACATGGTGTCACCGCCGCCACTAACGTGCTTGATTGCGCGGCGTGTCACACGAGGGAGAGCTGCGTCACCTGCCACATATCCACCCCCGACGTTGCGGACGACCTCTACGCGGCGGGGGCCGGGCGGGGGGAGGGAGCGGCCGTCGAACGCACCCCCCCCGCTTCCCACGACTTTGGCTTTCGGAACCTGCACGGTCCGGATGCGGCCGCTGCCCCGGCCACGTGTGCGGGGTGTCATGCCCGCCAGGACTGCTTGGACTGTCATCGCCCAACGGCCGCCAACGGCCAAGGAGGTTATCACCGCGAGGGATTCCTTGTGACCCACCCGGCCGCGGCGTACGCGCGGGAAACCTCGTGCAGCGATTGTCACAATACCCGATCCTTCTGTGCGGACTGTCATGTTTCGGCGGGACTCACCGCTAATCGTCCCCTGGGGTCCGGGTATCATGACGCGAAACAGGCGTTCATTGTCGGCCACGGTCAAACCGCCCGCCAAAATCTCGAATCGTGCGTGTCTTGTCACACCGAACGGGATTGCCTCGCCTGCCACTCGGCGGTTCGCGGTCGGCGGTTCAACCCGCACGGACCGGATTTCGATGCCGAACGCCTGGCACGAAAAAATCCGGAGATGTGCCTGGCGTGTCACCGGTCCGTACCAAGGCTGCGGTAGGACTCACCCACCTGACAGTTCCTTCAGCACCAAATCAGTCTGCCCGGTGACCCGGAATAAGGGAAAGCACCCACAGTTAAACCAGGATAAAAATCTGGTTAACTTCTGACCACACTTGTACTCGGTGAGAACCATGAACCGGATCAAAGTTGCCACTTGGAACGAACTCGCCGACCGCGAACCACTCGGCGCGCTAGTCGGAAATGTGGACCTTGTTGTTGTTCGCTACGGAGACGAGGTGTCGGTCCTGTACGGACGGTGTCTGCATCGCGGGGCGATGCTGGCGGACGGCCACATTGACGGCCCCAATCTCATCTGTGGCGTCCACGGCTGGGACTATCGGTACGACACCGGTGTCAGCGAATACAACAACGATGAGCGACTGAAGAAATTCGGGAGCTGGATCGAAGACGCCGCCGTCTGGGTGGACGAGGACGAGATCAAGCAGTGGGAGGTGGCGAATCCACAACCCTACCGCCGTGACACATACCAGGGGGCATACCAGGATCCACACGGTACTCCCGAGGAGCCGCACAACAAGCTGATCCAGCAGCTCGCGGCCACGGGACTCAGCCAGGGCGCCCACGGAGCCGTTGCAGCGATGGGCGTGCCGGCCCCCGATCTGCCCCGGTGGGATGACATCCAATTCGTGACCGCACAACTGTGGAAGGTTCCCCAGTTGGACGACGTCCCGGTCGCCTCAAACCTCGTCATTGGCCCAAACGCCAAGAAACCCTTGGCACTCGACATCCCGCTCTTCGTGTCGGACATGAGCTTCGGGGCCCTCTCCGAGGAGGCCAAGGTAGCTCTTTCACGAG
>JADFPO010000115.1 GCA_022562295.1 Gemmatimonadota bacterium | reverse complement strand
AGGTCGACCAGGCCTTTCATCCGCGCCGCTTCTGCCCGGGCCACCTGCGCTCCCAGCCGAGTCAGCCGGTAATAATTACGGCGCTCGTCGTCTTCGCTTGGGTTGGGACGGGTATCGGATCGTTCGATGAGACCCGACTTGAGCATCCGCCTGATGGCGGTATAGAGTGTGCCTGTGCCTAGCTTCACCGAACCATCGGACCGGCGTTCGATGTCCTGCAGGATGGCATACCCATGGCGCCGCTCGTCCGCGAGCGCGAGCAAGATATGAAAGACCGGAACGGTCAGCGGCAGGAATTTTTGTGGTTCCATCAGGCTCCTCCGCCAACCACTACGTCGTGACACCATGTATTGTTTCACGACCTAGTAGGTGCTGCCAGGGGATTAGCGGCGACCGCCCACATCACTTGAGGTCGGAGTCGTTAATGCTTGTATTGTAACGGCTTAGCTGGTTTGGCATAGGCGTCGGTGGCGAAAACCAAGGCCCTGCTCCGGAGGTGCTATCGCTCGGATTTCCTGGAAATGACCTGGGGAATTATCGATGCCGGGCCCTCGTCGCACGCGCCCACCCTCTCGTAACGGGCGTAGGATTCGTCGAGGGAGATGTCGCCCATTGCCAAGCTCGCCGCCGGTCCGGTTCCCCCCGAGAACACACACACCGTCTCGGCGACGTGGTTCACACCCACGGCTGTCCATCCCAGACTGTCTGCGATCTGCACGACCACCGCGACATAATCGCGTTCGACCGTGAAATCGAGTTCATTGAGATCGGCAGCGAAGGAACCGCGCTGTTCGGCGGAGAACTGCCTCACCTGGTGCCGTAAGGAGCGAGCCGCAGACTCGAGGCGCTCCGCTCGCCGGGTCCCGGGCAGGTCGAGCCGGCCACCCCTCGCGGGGGTACGGGCCAGCATGGCGGTCATGATCAAGAGAACCGCCACGGCGCTCATGCCCAGAACTCGCTCACGCGTCATAGCCTATCCCATGTGAAATTGGCCGGCGGACGGGACGCGAAAAATCATGAACCCACGGTTCGAAAATTGACGAAGCTGCCACCGTGGGTCTGACCATAATCTTCAATTGAAACGCATGAGATGCAACTCGGGATCGGCCACGGAGCCACCGACAAATATGGTCACCTGGAAAACTCCAAGATGGGCGGGGATCCGCGTTCACCCGCAAATTTCCTGGGTATCCGCGGTTCAACTCGACCACGGCGGCCCGGAGCAACAGGCGGCTCAGGCGGAACTGCAGGGGTCGTCAGTTCACCGCGGATGACGCTGCTAGACGCGGATTACTTGAGGAATACGGAGACGCCCAACGTCCCGTTGAGTGCGATCGGTTGCTAGTCTCTGGATTTCGTGGCTATTCTGAGCCCACCCACTTCCCTTCCAGGAGATCGACATGGTGCGCCGCCTCGTAATCGCGATGGGTTGGACATTCGTTGCCGCATTGGCGGCTCAACCGGAGGCCGGCGCCCAAGAGGCGCGACGCCGCTGGGAGAAAATGTGCCAGATCCGGCAAGAGAAGTTCGACCGCGTGCTCCCCGAGGTCATGCGCGAGACGGACATCGATATGTGGATCACCATGATCAAGGAGGGGAACTTCGGTCCGCTCTACGAGGACCTTGGCCGCGGGTATGCCGGCTCCATCGGGTATTACATCTTTACCGATCGGGGTGGAGACCGCATCGAGCGAGTGGCCATCGGCGTGACCGGGTATCTGCTGGAGCAGTGCGGCGTGTACGACCAGGTCGTTGGCAGCATGGATCTCCGCGAGTTCGTCGCAGAACGAGATCCTCAACGCATCGGCGTCAACATGTCGCACAATATCGGGGCCGCGGATGGCCTGTCGCACACGGGATACTTGCATCTCGTGTCGATACTTGGTGATCCGTATGCGTCGCGACTCGTATCAGCCGAGAGACTCATCTCCGGATTCCGCTCCCGGCGCGTAGCGTCGGAGATCGTGGCATTCGGTGAGGCCGGTGAGATGTCTCGCGAAATCGCCGAGCGCGCATTCTCGAACGAAATCATCACGCCGGGGGTGACCACGTTGGAGGACGTCGCGTGGTGGATGCAGGATCAGCTTCTCGCGCGCGGGCTTGGGTCATCGTTCGACATGCCGTCGGTGTACATCACGGGCCCCAGCGGCATCGAAGCAACCTCGACCGACCGCATCATCCAGCGCGGCGATCTGCTCATGATCGACTGGGGAGTCGGATACCTCAATCTCTATACTGACATGAAACGGATCGCCTATGTGCTGAGGGCCGGCGAGACGAAACCGCCGCCCGGCATACAGCACGCATTCGACCGGGCGTTGGAGGTGCGCGAAGTGATGCGACGGACCATCACGGCGGGAGTCACGGGACAGGAGATGCTCGACCGCCTCAACCGCGCGATCGCTGCCGCCGGTTTTTCCATCATGGAGACGTTCAACCAAACCACCGACGACGAATCGACCGAGGTGATCATCGGTCCGCACTCCGTGGGCAACACCGGCCACGGCATCGGCCCGTCGATTGCGTTCTTCAATCCCCTGCGCCTGCAATTCGAAATCCAGCCTACGAACCTGTTTTCAATCGAGTTGTTTGCCTATACGCCGGCACCCGAATGGGGAGGCCGGAAGGTGCGGATTCCGTTGGAGGATGACGCGATCGTCACCGAACGCGGGGTCGAGTGGCTCTACCCGATCAATCAGAGGATTCTGCTCATCAAGTAATCGGTGTTTAGCGACGACGTCGGGGGGTAAGGGGATTGAGGATCTGTACGAGGTAGTGCGGCGGGGAGACGGCACCTTTTGTCATACTTTTTTTACGAGAACGCCAATGACGATCCTGATCGCTGCTTTGCTCGTTGTGCTGGCCCTAACGCTGCTCTATCACAAGCTGGCGTATTGGGCGTGGACAACTCCCGGCGCAATTGCGCTCGGGTGGTGGTGGCAAGCCGGTGGCTCTGGAGATGTGGTGCGCTTCACGACCGTTGCGATAGTGTTCGCCGTGGCCGCCATCGGTCTTGGCGTCCCGATGGTCCGCCGTGTTCTCGTGAGCTGGTGGATCTTGCGACTCGTCAAACCAATGCTACCCCGAATAGGCAACACCGAGAGAATCGCGCTCGAGGCGGGCACAGTGTGGTGGGACGGCGATCTCTTTTCGGGCGATCCAAACTGGCGTAAGCTCCTCGACTTCAAACTGAAAGACCTCTCTCCAAGAGAACGCGCCTTCCTCGACGGTCCCGTCGAAGAACTGTGCGCGATGGTGAAAGAGTGGGAGGTCGTGCAGGCAGGTGACCTCTCGCCGGAGACCTGGGCCTTCATCAAGCAAAACGGCTTCTTCGGCATGATCATTCCGGAGAAGTATGGCGGGCTTGGCTTCTCGGCCGCGGCGCACTCGGCGGTCGTCGTGAAGTTGGCGAGCCGCAGCGTAACAGCTGCGGTAACGGTAATGGTCCCGAACTCTCTCGGCCCTGCCGAACTCATCCTGCACTACGGCACCGACCAGCAAAAGCAACACTACCTGCCGCGGCTTGCCCGAGGCGAAGACATCCCGTGCTTCGCGCTCACCGGTCCGGAGGCGGGAAGCGACGCCGCCGCGACGCAGAGTGTAGGAATCGTGTGTCGACAGACGTTCCGCGGCGAGGACGTGCTGGGCATGCGCCTCACGTGGCGGAAGCGGTACATCACCCTGGGTCCGGTAGCCACGGTCATCGGCCTCGCGTTCAGGCTGCGCGACCCCGACGGATTGCTGGGTGGCGATGAAGACCTCGGGATCACCTGCGCGTTGATACCAGCCGATTGCCCGGGTATCGACATCGGAAAACGCCACGATCCCATGGGCGTGCCGTTCCACGTCGGCCCCAACACCGGCGACAACGTGTTCGTGCCGCTCGAGTACATCATCGGCGGCCGCGAGACGGCCGGCCAGGGGTGGAAGATGCTGATGGAGAGCCTTGCCGCAGGCAGGTCTATTTCCCTGCCCGCCCTGTCCGTGGCCTCGGCGCAAGTCTCGACGCGACTCGTTGGCGCGTATGGGACCGTTCGTGAGCAGTTCGACACGCCGATCGGCCGCTTCGAGGGCATCGAGGAACCCCTCGCCCTCATCGGCGGCCTGACATACATCATGAATGCGGCACGGAAGCTCACCGCCGGGGCCGTCGATGCCGGACAACGCCCGTCGGTCCCCTCGGCCATCGTGAAGGCATACCTCACGGAATCGATGCGCAAGGTGGTGAACGCCGCGATGGACATTCGGGCAGGCGCGGCCATCTGCCGAGGACCACGCAACGTCCTCGCGCACGCCTACCAGGCCGTACCGATCGGGATCACGGTAGAGGGCGCCAATATCCTCACCCGGTCGATGATCATCTACGGACAGGGCGCCATTCGCTGCCACCCGTTTGTGCAGGACGAAATGCGCGCGGCGGCGGAGGGCGACGTTCCGACGTTCGACCGCGCGTTCTTCGGACACATCGGCCACGTCGCGTCGAACGCCGCTCGGTCCCTGCTCCTCGGCTTGACGAGAGGCCGACTGATGCGGGCACCCGTCGGCGGGACAGTCAAGTCGTCCTTCGGCGAGTTCACCCGCATGAGCGCCGCATTCGCCCTCGTGTCGGATGTCGCCATGGGCACGCTCGGCGGGCGCCTCAAGCGCCGCGAGAAGATCACGGGTCGGCTGGCAGATGCGCTGGCCTGGATGTACTTGGGGTCGGCCACTTTGAAGCAATTCGTCGATCAGGGACAACCCACCCGCGATCTCCCACTCGTGCAGTACGGCTGCGCGCATGCCCTGCACGAAATCCAGACCGCGCTGGTGGGAGTGCTGGACAACCTCCCCAACCGCCTCGCCGCCTTGGCGCTGCGCCCCGTGATCTTCCCTTTGGGAGCACGATACCGACCACCCAACGACCGGCTGGGCGGCGCAGTGGCACGCGGGCTCTTGGAGGATCGGGAGGCGCGGCTGGCTCTCACGAGCGACATCTATCTCCCACCCCCGGACGAGCCGGGGTTGGGCAAACTCGAGATGGCCCTGGATCACGCCGTAGCGGCGCTCACGGTGGAAACCAAGATCCGGGACGCCGTCCGCGCGGGACTGTTGGATAGGGCCGCCGGCGACGTGTTGGTCGAGCAGGCGTTAGAAGCCGGCATTATCACGGAGGAGGAGCGGCAGAAGGTAATGGATGCGGACGAGGTGCGGGACGAGGTGATCCAGGTAGACGCATTCGATCCGGACACGTTCCCGTGCTCGCGACCCTCCGGTACCGGAGGCGGATGGGGGGGGTAGCGCGACCGAGGGCCGCGGCTCCAGCGGGCCACTCAAGGTGCAGTAGCCTTGGGCCGATGCTACCGGGGATATGCCGGTCTCAGTACCCTCGCCCATCGACGCTGCGTGACTTATAATATGCGTTAATAATTCGGGGTCCCTCGCGGCTCACCCACGCAGTCGCGGCCTTCACGGAAGCATGCTTCAGGGGGGGATGATTCGATGGCAGACGTTGAGCTCATCACCGACGCCGCGCAGCAGGGCGTATCCAGGCGAAGCTTCATCAAGGGCGTCATTGCGGCCGGTGCGACGGCCTCCACCGCCAGCTACCTGTTCCGAAATTCGAGCCCACTCGCCGCGTTGCCAACCGCCCAAGGATCCGTCGAGCGGCTGATCACCCTAACGGTCAACGGGCAGCAGCGCCGGGTGGACGTGCTCGCGCAGGAAACGCTGGCCATGACGCTGCGTTACAAGCTCGGGCTCACGGGACCGAAGCTGGGTTGCGATCGAGCAGAATGCGGGGCGTGCACCGTGTTGATCGACGGTGTGAACCGCTACTCGTGCTCGATCCTCACGCATACGGTGCGGGGGCAAGAGATCACGACCATCGAGGGTCTCGAGAGCGCGAATGGGAGGTTGCACCCGGTGCAACAGGCGGTCGTGGACGAGGGCGGATTCCAGTGTGCATTTTGCGCTCCGGGATTCATCATGAGTATGGTGGCCACGGTCGAGGCCAATCCGAACCCTACGCGTGAGGAGATGGCGCACGCACTGTCGGGCAACCTGTGCCGCTGCGGTGATTACAACAAGATCCTGGACTCTGCCATGCGGGCAGCCGAGTACGCCCGCCGGCGCGCATAGCGGAGGGAGCTAAACATGGCCACTATCGGACAAGACATCGCCCCTCCGGATCTGGTTGCGAAAGTCACCGGACGCGCGAAATTCGCGGAAGACTTTCGGGCCGAGGGCATGGTATTCGCCAAGCTCCTGCTGAGCCCGATGCCGCACGCGCGGGTGCGCCGCGTCGACGCGAGCGAGGCGCTCGCCATGCCGGGAGTCCTCGGCATCTTGAGAGCGGAGGAGGTCCCGCAGGTCGACGCGCCTCGCGAGGCATGCCTCACCGATGAGCCCCTGTACGAAGGAGAGCCGGTGCTCGCGATTGCTGCGGTAGACGAGACAACGGCTGCCGACGCGATCGATCGGATCAAGGTCGACTTCGAACCATTGCCCTTCGTATTGGATCCACTGGAAAGCCTGCGACCCAACGGCCCCGACGCCCGGATCGGTGGGAATTACTTTTTCAGGCCCCGCGGTTCGGATATCGCGGAGTTTCGGTCCCACAAGTGGACCGACGCCGACTTCGCCGCTGCCGGAGAGGGACAGATGCCGATGGGCGAGCCCCGAACCGAATGGTCGGTCGGGGATCTCGACGCGGGATTCGACCAGGCCGACTTGGTCCTGGACGAGACCATCGTTCACCAGACGCTGTCGCACCATCCGATGGAGCCCCGTAGCTGCATGGCGTACTGGCAAAACGGAAAACTCTACATCCATCCCTCGACACAAAGCACGGCTCGGACCGCTGTCGGGATTGCCCGATCGATGGACCTCGATCCAGATGACGTGGTTCTGATCGGCCCATACTGCGGCGGAGGATTTGGGAGCAAGATCAGCGGAAGCCCCACCATGTTGATTCCCGCCGTGATGTCCCGGAAGATCGGTCGGCCGGTCATGATGCGCATCAACCGGTACGAAGAAACGTACATCGGACGGTCGCGGCCCGGATTCCAAGCCCGGGTCAAGATCGGGTTCCGCAACGACGGCCGCGTGACGGCGCTGGATCTCTACATCGTGGAGGACGGCGGTGCGTATGGGTCCGGTGACTTCAATACCGCCGGCACGGTGGCTTCGCTGTCCTACCAGCCCCTCGCGATGCGGCTGCGCGGTGTTTCGCTGTACACGAATACGCCACCCCGGTCGGCCCAACGCGGCCCGGGTGGCGCACAGATCGTGGGCATGCTCGAACCGATCATCGACAAGGCTGCTCGCCAATTGGGGATCGACCGTGTGGCGATCCGGGAACTCAACGCGCCCGACAACAATGGTTGGCTCGGACCCCAACAGGGCCGGTTGACGAGCGCGTACGTGCGCGAGGCGCTGGCCATGGGGAAGGAGATTTTCGGCTGGGAGGAGAAGAGTCGGCTCAGCGGCCAGCGCAACGGAACGAAGGCCATCGGTGTAGGTGTCGGACTCAGCCCGTTCGTGGGTGGAAGCACGGGTTATGATGGCCTGGTTGTGATTCGCCCGGACGGCAAGCTCTACGTCCACCAGGGCATCGGGAATCTGGGAACCCACTCGATGGCGGACACGGCCCGTGCAGCCGCCGACGTATTGGGACTGCCGTGGGATCGGGTCGAGGTCGTGTGGGGCGACACGAGCAAACACCTGCCGTGGAGTTCGAACCAGTCCGGTAGCCAAACGATCCACGCACACACGAGAGCGAACCACGCGGCCGGCATTGACGCCCGGCGAAAACTCCAGCAGATCGCCGCGTTGGATTGGGGCGGATCGCCCGGCGATTACGTCGTCGGGGGCGGGCGGGTCTATCATCGATCAAACCGAAACCAAGGCATGACCTTCGGCCGGGCCGCCAGGCGAGCGATACAGCTTCGCGGCAAGTTCAGCGGCTACGAGATGGATGACGATCTCAACGCCATGACGGTCGCATCGGTGCAAGCACTGGCGGGCCAAGGGCTGATCGGCGCGGCGAAGGACAACTATGGGCGCGAGGGCAGCACATGGACCTTCGTCGTCGGTTTCGCGCTCGTCGAACTGGACGTCGAGACGGGCCAGGTGGATATCAAGGAGTACACGGCGGTGGCGGACTGCGGCACGGTCATCCATCCAAGGAGCCTTGCCGCGCAGATCCACGGAGGCGGCGTGCAAGGGTTCGGCATCGCACGCAGCCAGAGATGGGTGTACGACCCGCAATGGGGGGTGGCCTTTGCCAAGCGGTTCTACACGGCACGCCCACCGGGCATCCTCGACGTCCCGCTGGAAATGAAGTGGGGTGCCGTCGGCATACCGGACCCGCAAACTCCTGTCGGTGCAAAGGGAATCGGCGAACCGCCCGTCGGAGCTGGTTCCGCCGCGATTACATCGGCGATCGCCGACGCGCTGGGTGGACAATGTCTCTGCCGCACGCCGCTCACCCTCGATGTGATACTGGCTGCGCTCGAGGGTCGCGAGCAGCCGTATGGTCCCCTGGAAACCCACGTCTAACGGAAAGGATTGAACCATGGCCGTGATTCGCGACATGATCCCAGCGTTCGATCTCTTCCAGCCGACGAGTATCGAAGACGCCATCGACCTGCTCGACCAATACGGTGACGACTCCTGGGTCTTCGCCGGCGGAATGGACAGCTTCGACTGGATGAAAGACCGTATCAAGAGGCCCACCGCCGTGGTCGATCTCGGCAACATTCCGGAATTGAAAGGAATCACGTCGAGCGACGACGGTCTGGAAATCGGCGCGATGACGACGTTGACCGAGGTGGCATCCAATTCGGACGTGACGTCTCGCTTCGGACTTCTCTCACAGGCGGCAGGTCTGGTCGCCACGCCCCAGATCCGCAATCAAGGCACACTCGGCGGAAACCTGTCGCAGGACACGCGCTGCTGGTACTACCGCGCCGGGTGGCCCTGCTATCGCGCCGGCGGCAACATCTGTTATGCCTCGGCCCCGCTGGCGATGAACCGCGAGCATTGCATCTTCGGCGCGGACCGCTGCGTGGCGGTGAATCCGTCGGACACCGCAACGGCCCTGATCGCGCTGGACGCGAAAATGGTCGTCCACAGTTCGAAGGGAGAGCGCGAGGTGGACGCGGAAGATTATTTCATCGGCCCGGGAATCGACATCACGCGCATGACCGTTCTGGAGACCGGCGACATTCTAACAACGATTCGCATTCCGGGAACGTGGGCCGGAGCGCAGTTCTACTTCGAAAAGGTGGAAGACCGCAAGTCGTGGGACTTTGCGTTGGTCAGCGTGGCGTCGGCGTTGGTGGTGAACAACGGGCGGATCGAGCGCGCCAGGATCGCGGTGAACGGCGTAGCCCCCTACCCCATGCGGCTGGACGCCGTCGAAGCCGCGGTCACCGGCAAGCCGCAAAACGAGGAGACCGCCGAGGCCGCGGGAGACATCGCCATCCGCGGCGCGAGCCCGCTACGGCACAACGACTACAAACTGCCCCTCATGAAGAACTTGGTGAGGAGAGCACTGAGAGAGCAGGCCCCGTAACATGGAATTCCTGCGCCGAGCGGCAAACCCGTGGAATCAAGACGTCTGGATCGGAATCTCGTGGGATCTCATGTGGGCCGCCGTGATCGGGGGACTCGCGTTTCTCGTCCTGCACGCCGTCATTGCGTGGCGAACACCCAAAGCCGAGAGTACCGCGGTCGCCGAAACCGGAGACCCAGCCATCCCCGACCGCATTCTGCGGCATTCTGCGGCCTCCCGGGCATTCCATTGGCTCATGAGCGTGACGATGTTCGTCCTGCTCATCACCGCCTTCTTCCCGCTGGTGGGGATTCGCTTCGCGTGGGTCACGATTCACTGGATCGCGGGTATCGGATTGATCCTCACGATCGTGTATCACGTCGTCTACGCCACGATGAAGCAGGATCTGTGGTCGATGTGGATCGGTGCAAAGGAACTGAAAGAGGGAACGCAGGAGGTGGTGGGCTTTCTCAAGCGCTCCCCGCCGGCCACGTCTTCCAAGCCAGGCAAGTACCCAATCGATCACAAGCTGTATCACAACACCACCGCCGTCATCACGCTCGCGGCCATCGCCACGGGTGTGCTGATGATGGTCCGGGTGGACACGCCGTTCTGGGCCCGGAATCCCTACCTGCTCTCCGACCAGATGTGGGGCATCGTGTACGTGGTACACGGCCTGTCGGGCGTCGCACTGATCGCCACGATCATGGCACACATCTACTTTGCCGTGCGCCCCGAGAAGTGGTGGATCACCTTGTCTATGATCAACGGATTTATCGGAAAGAAGGAATACCTCGCCCATCACGACCCGAAGCGCTGGGTCGTCACGCCGGGGCCGGGGGCTCGCGGAGGAGGAGCGGCACCGCCAAAGGTGACCGGTGGAGCCGCCCAAAGCCCCAAGGCCGTCCCGCAGGACAAGCAATCCGACCGACTCACTTGAGCCGCGAAGAAACCAAGAAACGCATCGACACGATCGAGGAGAGCTACGAGTTCTTCCTCGCGTATGCCGCTCAGGGGCTCTC
>JADFPO010000114.1 GCA_022562295.1 Gemmatimonadota bacterium | reverse complement strand
CTCGTGGAGCGTATCGCACCCATGGTACGTACCGCCGACGATCTGTCGAAGAACCTGGACGTACAGCGAATCCTACAGAGTCCAGAATTCCTGGAGCGCTTGCACGGCGGCGATCTGGGAGCTCTGGCCACCGATCGTGATTTCAACCGGCTTGCCGAAGAGTTCCTCGAAGCTTTTAGGGCGAGTCGCTTGGCGGGATCGGTGCACTGACGTGGCCGCGGATTTCACGGCTCGCCCGCGCCTGCGTGTTCGCCGCGTTCCATCAACCGCCTGGCCCGTTTGATGAGATCTCCCGGAGATTCACGCGGTTCGCCCGCGAACGTGATGTCCCGACCCCGGATCGACCACATGGCCGTCGCTCCCTCCGGAAGGGAGTCGACATCACCCGTGCAATCCTCGATCAGGTAGGTCCTGCCGTCGTGATCGAACGGCACATGATCGAACGCGATGAGCTCGGACGGGTGTACTCCGAGCGCGGCCGCGACGCGATCGAGCGTGTCGAAATCCACTCCCGTCGTCGAGCCCGACTCGATTCTCGAGATGGTGGACTGAGGCATTCCGCACCGCTCGGCCAGCTGCACTTGGGTCAGCCCTCGCGCCTTGCGAAGCTCCCGTAACCGCATCTGCACTGGCGACATGCCGCAACCTATAGCGTTGCCGCTATACTGCCAAACGGAGGGGGGCTGTGGGCGGGCAGGCGGGCAGGCGGGCAGGCGGGCAGGCGGGCTGGCGGGCAGTTGGGCGGTAAGACGGTAAGACGGTAGGTGGAAAAGTACCGTCCGACCGTCGGGTTGAGGGGTGGAGCGGCCGGGAGCCCGCCGGGCTGGGTCGCGGGGTGGCAGGGGCCCGCCGGGTTGGAGGGGGGAGGGGGGGGTGTCGGCAAGCCGGCGGTGATGCCAGTCTTACCGGAGATTCGATGGCCCCCCGCCGGCCCCCACCGGAGGAGACCCACGTGCGATTTACAAACACAAACCGATCCCTCGCGTCCAACCCGCGGTGTCTCGTTCTGCTGCTCACCGCGGCCGCGGTTTCGCTCGGCTCTACGGCGCACGCGCAGACTTTGCGATACGGCCTATCGACCCGGGTGGAGGTCCATCTCTTGCCGGCTGTGTCGACGGGTCCGTTGGATCCTGCATGGAGCCCCGACGGTCGTTGGATCGCGTTTTCCATGCGCGGAGACATCTGGAAGGTCCCGGCGGGTGGTGGCGAGGCGATCGCCCTCACACAGGGACCCGGTTACCACTTCGAGCCGAGCTGGAGCCCCGACGGCACCCGCCTGGCGCTTTCTGTCGACATCGGCGGCAACCTCGACATCGGCGTGGTGAGCGCCGCGGTGGGAGGCGGGACCGTCGATCTGCTTACCAGTCATCCGCAGGTAGATGTGCAGCCCGCCTGGAGTGCGGACGGCCGGAGCGTCTACTTCACCACCTCCCGGAACGGCGACCTCGACATCTTCAAGGTGGACGTCGAGACCCGCGATAAGACACCGGTCGTTTCGGGGCGGGGCAATCAGATCCAACCGTCCGTCTCCCCCAATGGGGACCGTCTCGCCTACATCGCACCGGTCCGCGGTTTGCTCGGGAGCGGAGGCATTTGGGTGCTGCCGCTCGACTCAGGAAACGCAAGGTTGGTGCACTATGAAGAGACTAGCTACCGGGCGCGCCCGCAGTGGACGCCCGACGGCAGCGCGTTGATCTATGTCTCCGACGCGGCGGGCTCCAACGATCTGGCCATTGTGCCGGCAAGCGGAGGCAACAGAGTAAGACTCACGGAAGACCCGATGGATGAATACGCTCCGGTCGTGAGTCCCGACGGCGCCACCGTCGCGTTCGTATCCAACCGTGCGGGGCCGACGTTACTGTACACGATGCCGTTGGGTGGAGCAGCCTCGAGCACATGGAACGAGGTCCCGATCAGTTCACGCCGCGCTCGAGTGCCGATGGCGACGCTGAGAGGGGAAGTACTGGGTGTCAACGGTACCCCGACACCCGCCCGCATCTACCTCATTGCGAGCGACGGACGCGCTTACACTCCCGATGGCGGGTTTCACCGGGTTAGCTCGGTGAATGAGGTACACTATTTCCACACCCGAGGAACCTTCGAAGTCCAGGTTCCGGCGGGCACGGTTTCGATCGAAGCCGTGCGGGGCTTCGAGTTCACACCCGTATCCACCACCGTCGACGTACCGGCCAACGGCGCGGCCCAGGTACGGCTTGAAATGCAGCGTCTAGCCGATCCGCCAGCCAACGGATGGTACGCGGGCGACACCCACGTGCACGACCTGCATCAGGGACGCTTCGGACTCACGCAGGAGGAATTTTTCTACCAACTGGTGGCCGACGATCTGCGGGTGGCCAACGACCTCATCCACATGGACGGTACGAAGTTGATGGGCCGTTGGGCCGATCTGACCGGAGAGTCGTACCAGCTCTCGAATGCGGATTACATCCTCCGGTACAGCCAGGAGTTCCGTGGCTCGTTCGGTCATGTGGGGTTACTGGGACTTCAGGAGTTCATCATGCCCCTCATCGGAGGCGCGCGAGGCACCGCCTACGCCGCCGACGTGCTGAAAGTCCGGTACCTCGACGAGGCGCGCGCACAGGGCGGCATCGGCGGGTTCATGCATCCGTACAACGGCTCGGTAGACGACATCGGCACGGCAGCACAATCGGACATCCCGATTCACGTCGCTCTCGGAAAGGGTGACTTCTTCGATGTCGTAAGCATCGCGTCAGACGAATTGGAGTCGGCGAAGATCTACTATCGCATGCTCAACAGTGGTCTCCGCATACCTGCCACGGGTGGTACCGACAATTTTTCCAATGCTTGGCGCGACCCGTCGGGAGGCACGGCCCGCACCTACGCCCGCATCGATGGGCCGCTCAGTTTCGACTCGTGGATCGAAGCGGTACGCGCTGGGCGCACGTTCGCCACCAACGGCCCGCTGCTGTTCGTGGAGGTTGGTGGCAGAGAGCCAGGCTCCGAGATACTGCTGGATGGCGATGATTCCTCATCGTTGCATGTGCACGCCGAACTCATCTCGATCGCTCCGGTCGACAGAATCGAAGTCTTGGTCAACGGTGCAGTCGCCCACACGGTGCGGCCGACCGGGGACGGCACCCGAATGGAGATCGATGTTCAAGTCGAAGTCCCTGACGGCGGCTGGGTCGCGGCCCGAGCCATCGGACCCTCCAATCGGTACATCGGTGACAACTACGCCTTCGCCCAATCAACGCCCGTGTATGTCGTACGTGACGGCACGCCTTACACATCGGCCGCGGACGCCGAGTTCCTGATACAGGTGATCGACACGATTTGGGCGCGGGTCGAAGCCCGCAACGCATGGCGTACCGCCGCAGAAAAGCAGGCCTACCGCAATGAGGTGGAGCGCGCCCGGATGGTGTACCGGGAGGCAGTCAGAAATGCCCGACGGTAGGGCGGAGGCGGGCAGGCGGGCAGGCGGGCGGGCGGGCAGATGGGCAGGTGGGCAGGTGGGCAGGAAGACTAAGACGGTCTAAACACGGTTCAAGACGGAGGTTCACTCGTGGCTCGTAGCTCGTAGCTCAACAATGGATGACTCGCTATTCTTGGAGCGGTTGACCTCGCCGCAGGTCGCCGCCGCATTGAAGGAAGGCAAAACGACTATCGTCGTTCCGTGCGGAGCGGTCGAGCAGCATGGACCTCACCTGCCCCTGTTCGTGGACGCCGAACACGGGACTCGCCTCGGAGCCGAGGTGGCTCGGCGTATGGGTAATACACTGGTCGCACCCACCATCCGCATCGGTTGTTCCGAACACCACATGAGCTTCTCGGGAACCATCTCGCTCGAGGAGACGACGTTCCAGGCAGTGTGCCGCGACTACTGCGTGAGTCTTTCGCGACACGGATTCCGCAAGATTTGCATGCTACCCACGCACGGCGGGAATTTTCGGCCGCTACGTGACATGCTGGATGACCTGAATGAGGCGGTGCGCCCACACCACAGTACCGTCAGGGCTTTTACTGATCTCTTAGGTATGCTCGAAGCATGGCGCCGTGCCGTGCAGGAAGAAAGCGGATTGGGTGCGCGCGTGGGCGGCCATGCGGACATCGCCGAAAGTTCGATCATGTTGTGCCTCCACCCGGACCTCGTGCAGGTGGATCGCGCACAGGAGGGACATGTCTCAGGTGTGGACGAATCCCTCGTGGAGCGCATCATTCGAGACGGATTTCACACCGTGACCCCAAGCGGCATATTGGGCGACGCGCGGGGAATGACCGAGACTATCGGCGAGCGATGTATTGCGGAAGCCGCGGAGATGGTGGTGGAGTGCTTCGGGGACTGAGTAGGCGGGCAGGCGGGCAGGCGGGCGATAGGACGGTAAAGACAGTAAAGACGGTAGGACGGTAGGACGGTAGGTAGAAAAGTACCGTCTGACCGTCGGGTGGGGTACGGAGTGGGGTAGGCCCGCCGGCCTGGGTGGAAAGGCGGCGTGGGCCCGCCTGGGTGGGGTGGTGGTGCGGCGTGGGCCCGCCGGGATGGGTGGAGGGGAGAGGTGGGTCCGCTAGGCCTTTCGAATCCTGTCCACCACCATGCTTCCCATCGCCGAAGTGGAGATACCGCTCCGCGCGTCGACCGACGGTACTTCTCCGCTGCGAAGCAGATCTCCGACCGTGCCGTCCACGCGCTCAGCCGCCGCCGTTTCTCCCAGAAAGTCCAACATCATCCCGACGGCCGAGATCGCTCCCAGCGGGCAGGCGACGTTCTTCCCGGCATACTTTGGTGCGGAGCCATGGATCGGCTCGAACATCGACGTTTGACCGGGGTGGATGTTGCCCGACGCGGCGATACCCATCCCGCCCTGCAGCATGGCCCCCAGGTCGGTGATGATGTCGCCAAAGAGGTTCGTGGTCACGATCACGTCGAACCACTCCGGGTTTTTGATCATCCACATGCAGCACGCGTCGACATACGCGTGATCCGTCTTGACCTCGGGAAAATCTTCCGCCACGTGCGCGAACGCGCGTGTCCAGATGTCATGCGGGCGGATCGCGTTGGCCTTGTCGACGAGCGTGACGGTCGGCTTCGCGTCGCCGCGGCGGGGCCGCTTGGAGGCCAACTCGAACGCGTAACGTGCGGCCCGTTCGCAACCCTTCCACGTGTAGACGCCATTGACCAGCGCTACCTCGTCAGGCGTATTCTTCTTTAGGTGCCCCCCGATCTGCGAGTACAACCCTTCCGTATTCTCGCGCACCACAATGAAGTCGATGTCCTCGGGAGTCTTGTTTTTCAGCGGACACAGATGCTCTGAGTAGAGCTTGATCGGTCGTAGATTGATATACAGATCGAGGCCGAACCGGAGCCCAAGGATCACCGAGCGCTCGACGAGTCCGGGCTCGACGTCTGGGTGGCCGATAGCGCCAAGCAGGATGGCGTCGAGAGTTCGCCATTCGTCGATCACACGATCCGGCACCAACTCTTTGGTCTTGAGATAATGCTCGCTGTTGTAGGGATACTCGACGAGTTCGTATTGAAAGCCCTCGAGATCGGCAACCGCCGCGAGCGTCTTCAACGCTTCGCTGATGACTTCCGGGCCGATACCGTCTCCCGAAAGGACACCGATGTTGTATGAGGTCATTTCACAGTTATGGAGTATGAGACGAACGCACCACGAGCACGCAACCTAGCCGCAAGGCGGCTTTCGAGAAACCGGCAGTTTGGGCGGCAATCACAAGACCGAGCTGGATCGTTGCAGCTCGACGATCCACTCGGGGGTTTCTCTCACGTAGTCCTCCACTAATCGGGCTCGGACGAAGTAATACCTGGCGTTGAGGCCTTGGATCAACACGCTCACGACGATCACGACACCGTAGACGGCCACCGTCAAACTGGTGACGAGGTCGCCCGCAGCCTCGGCCAGCGCCTCCATGCCTTCGATCTCGGTGATCGGATTCGTGAGCGCGCCGTAGATGTTCCACAAGCAGTAGACGATCAGTAGACCCATGAACCCCAATTGATTCTTTCCGAGGAGCCGCGGCCCGTGTGGAGAGAAACTCCGCAGCAGATCGCGCCCCCGGAACTCGTTCCGCGCCACCACGGCCAGCCCGATCCCCATCACCAGTGTGGTGAAGCTGAAGCTGTCAAAGAGGAGGAAGCTGAACATGGCAAAGAGGAGACCGATGGCCGCGAATAGCCCGATGCTCCAGCCATTGAACGTCGCAACCTTGGCCGCGCCCAGCACTTTTTTGGCGCGCCTATTGGCCAGGGCAAGTTGCTCCTGTTGGTCCGGCGAGAGCGGTCCCTCGTCCGTCGTCGAGGTCGAAGCGGGGGGCATTCAGTCCTCTGGTTGGGTTGCCTTCCATCGCAGGGCGCAGCATAAGAGACGCAGACCGCAGACCCTCGTCAACCGGTCCCGCGTATCGACCGTCACCTCGATGGGGGGGCATTCCGACGCGGCGGCGATTTCTACTCCCGGACAGCTTTGACCTTCAGCGGGTACCGAAACGTTCCGAACTCGGCCTCTTCGCACGCGCCCTTGATGCCAAGCTCGTAGACATCTTCAAACGCCGGCTCGGGCGGCGTGAGGGCGAAGGCGAAGGGCTTGTTCACTCCCACTCGATCGTGCCAGGGGGCTTGGACGTGAGGTCCAAGGCGAGTCCGGAGATTCCCTCCAGCCCGAGCACACCCTCGCGCAGTTCATCGAGCATCTTTACGGGCAAGTCGACCGACGTGGCTGTCATGGCCCGCTGAGACCGTATCGGCCGCACCACCACCAACTCCCCTCCGGTCCCATCCAAGTCGAGCGGCACGAGGACGGTCGGGCACTGCCACACGTCGTCGTAGAGGTCGTGTCGCCGAAGCGCCTCCATCACCAGATGATCGGCCTCCCTCAATAGGTCCAGACGCTCTCGCGTGACCGTAGCGGCCATTGGAATTGCCACCTCCGGAACACCCCTGCCGAGATTCCAAATGCACCTGTTGATGCCGGGCACGTCTCCCGTAATCACCGACGTGGCTTCCACGAGATCCTGCCATGACGCCGAGCCGCTCAGCAACACCGGATGCTCGTACGCCCTGAGGTCCGCCTTGACACCGACCGACCGAATGGGGAGTGGCATGGCGTGGAGGCCGAAGCGCTCACCGACAGCCTCGAGTGCGGGTCCGATGGCATCGAGACCCTCGCGATCGGGCTGGCCGTCGTTACCCAGCAACCGCACTCCAAGTCCGGGACCAGGAAACGGGTGGCGCGCCAGCACCTCCGGTGGGATACCCAGTCGTTCGCCGAGTTCGCGCACTTCGACCTTGTAAAGATCGACGAGCGGCTCGATCACCTTACCCTGGGCGATCATCTCTTCGATGATGGGCACGCGGTTGTGGTGCGTCTTGATCGTATCTGCCCGGACGGTGCCTCCGGTCTCGATCGTGTCGGGGTAAATCGTCCCCTGCGCAAGCAGATGATTCTCGATTCCGAGCCGCGCGGCCTCCGCCTGGAATACGTCGATGAACGTGTCGCCAATGATTCGGCGTTTGCGCTCCGGATCGACCACACCTTCCAACGCGCCGAGAAATTCGGCGCTGGCATCGGCAAAATGCAGGTTGTCGCCCAATCCGAGGTCACCAAACAGGGCTACCACCTGTGCACTCTCGTCCTTGCGCATGAGCCCGTTGTCGATGTGCAGCAGATGGAGGCGCTCCGAGCCGACAGCGCGGCCGATCAGCACGGCGGCCACCGTGGAGTCCACTCCACCCGACGCGAGAAGAAAGACGGATCGATCACCCACCTGGGCGCGTATGCTGGCAAGCTGTTCCTCGAGGTAGCCCTCCATCGACCACGACGCGGTACAGCCACAGATCCGAAACACGAAGTTGGCGATTATCTGGTCGCCGTTCACGGTATCGTCCACTTCCGGATGGAACTGGACGCCGTAGCGCTTGAGTGAATCAGAACCGATGGCCGCGTAGCGGTGTTGCGGAGATCCGTCGGCCGTCGTGCTGTATCCCAACTCTTGGAATTCCGGTCCCACGTCCACCACCGAGTCGTAGTGGCTCATCCACACCTGCTCGACCGGACCCAGTCCTGCGAACAGCGGGTGCTCACCCTGGATGCGCAAATCAGCCCTACCCCATTCGCGCCCAGCGTGCTTGACCTTGCCGCCGTAGTGTTTTGCGATTTCCTGGTGTCCGAAGCAGAAGCCCACGATCGGCACATCGAGATCGTAGATAGCTTTGGTGTATCGGGAATCCTCTCCGTACGCGGAGAGGGACGGGCTGCCGGAAATGATGATTCCGCGATAGTCGGCGAACGCTTCTATTGGGTCTTCGGGCTGGCGGATCTCCGCAAACACGCCCTGGCGGCGGACCTTGGTGGCGATGAGGTGGGCATACTGTCCACCGAAATCGATGACGGCGATGCGGTCGTGGTCCATGCGCTCCCGTCGAAGAGTTTGCAGAATGCTAACTGTGATGGCGCACGGTACCTAGTCCGGGCGCTCGAGGGAAGAGGGCGAGTCGCCCTCAGCACGGAACCAGTCGCCAGCCCGGGAGCACACCCGCCCCAAGCCTACTGCGGCGTAAACGTGCCTTCCGGAAGCTTGAAGTACGCCTCCCGTTGAATATCCCTTATCTCGACCGTGAGCTGTAGGTCGAATCGCTTCGCATCGCCACGAAAGAACTCCTGCAACACACGCAGCATGCCGGCGCCGATGGCCCGCTTGACACCGGGGGAGCGTCCCTCGAGGAAGCGTACGTCGGCGTGAACAAACGCGTGTCGCTCTTCTCCGTCGCCAATGAGATACGTGTCCGATGCCACGGCGCGGCTCTTGCAGTTGGTCAGATCGATTCCCCCAACCTCTGTCAGTACCCCGTGCAAGCGGACAAGGAGGTCGGCCACATCGAACCGGTCGCCGAGGTTCCCCGAATACTCGATAGTCGTGTGCGGCATGGTTGGCAGTACCTGAAATGTTTGACCGAAAGATACGACGCGGTGACAAGAAGTACCTTCAGTCTACTGGATCTGTGCGGCTGGGTTCCCCATCGGTCCGGGGGGCCGTGTTACACCGGCGCGCACTCCTCGGTTGCCACCCCCAATTCCATCAGCAGCGCGTCCACGTCGTAGTCGGCCGCCCGCATCGTGTCGAGGATCGAGACCGCACGGGCGCGGGTGAGCCGTTCGATCGGGAGCGAGGGCGCTAATCCGCCGCAGATGATCTCGGCCGCGAAAATCAACCAACAGGCGTCGCGGTACTTTTCGGGTGCCAAGCGCGGGTTGTGATGGGATGCGACCATAGAGACGATGGCCGGGGGCAACGACCAACTGCCGAGCAGCAACGATCCGATCTCCGCGTGGTCTGTGCCCAGCAAGATGCTCTCGGCCCTCCACAGCGGCTCGTCGCACGCCTGCGCGACATCGAGAGAATCCTCCAACCGCGTAGGAAAATGCTGATCCATCAAGAGTAGCCCCACGTCGTGCAGCAATCCGCCCATATACAGCTGTTCCAATGGTATCTCGCTGTAACCCAAGCATCGCGCCAACTCTCTAGCCGCAAAAGCGACGCCCGCACTGTGTTGCCAGAACGAGCCATGAATGAGCCCGTCACGGCGGTGGGAGAACGCGTTCACTACCGCCAGTGCAATGCAGAGAGCGCGCACCTGCCGAAAACCCAACAGCTGAATTGCGGTGTTCACCTCCCCCACCGCCGTGCCGCAGTTGAAAGCGGCGGAGTTGGCCAGGCGGAGCAGCCGGGTCGCCATGGGGGGATCACGGTTGATGATGCTGGCGATCCTACCGCCGCTTACAAACTCGTCATCGAGAGCGGCCTGAAGCTCCCGCACCACCCCAGGAAGAGTGGGCAGGTCATCACCCTTTGCCAGGATGTCGCGAAACTCAGCTAGAAAGTTGGCCACGGCAATCTGTCAGTCTCATTGGAGCACGCACGGCACCTACACACTGATCGTCCCAAGTACTTGCAAACTTTAGCCACCCCACGGCGGGGCGGGAGATGTACCCTGCGGAAAAAAGCCGGGCCTTCAGCTACTGCTTCATCTGCCGATACTAACAGTGCCGTTCTATCAGATCAGGTGTTTGGCAATGGCACGAGTGCTAGTAGTGGACGATGACGAGGCCTGTCGGCTCGCGGTCGGAAGGATTCTGGAAGCCGCGGGCCATCAACCGTCCTACGCCACCGACGGCGCGAGGGGCCTCGACGCATATCATCCACAGAAATTCGACTTGGTGATCACCGACCTGGTAATGCCGGTCAAGAACGGGCTCATGATGATTCGGGAGATGTGCGAGGCGTACCACGATCCCCGCATCATTGCGATCTCGGGTTGGAGCCCCGAACATCTCCCCACCGCCGTGGAATACGGCGCCCGCTGCGCGCTCCCCAAGCCCCTGACGCCGGAGGAACTAATCCAGGCCGTTGACTCGGCTCTCAATGTCGACGCGGGCTGGGACCAGCCGTACATTTAGGCAGCGCCCCATGGATACCCTCGACACCGGCTTCCGGTCCGGCAAGTCGTGCTGCGTGTTGGCCCCACTCCACTGAGTAACACTGGCGTGCGGGCGGATAAACGTGTGGCATCTCCCTAAATCACCAGTTCGGTGCTAGAGTAGGTGAGCGACAGCT
>JADFPO010000113.1 GCA_022562295.1 Gemmatimonadota bacterium | reverse complement strand
GGAACCGCTTCGGGTTGATGTAAGGGTGATAGCGGCGACGAACCGCGACCTCGATGAGGAGATCCGGAGAGGACGATTTCGGTCTGACTTGTTTTACCGCCTCAATGTTTTCTCCCTTTACCTTCCGCAGCTGAGCGACCGGCGCGAGGACATACGACTCCTAGCGGAGGCGTCCCTCGAGCGCATCGGTAGAGAGCGGGATCATGGGGCTCCGGTCATGTCGCAGGACGTGCTCGACGCGATCATGGTGTACGAGTGGCCCGGTAACGTGCGAGAGTTGGAGAACGCCTTGGAGCACGCCGCCATCCTGACACGTGGGCCGGAGATCAACTTGGACGCTCTGCCCAAGCGGATCACGGCCCCCAAGGCTCAACCGCTGGTGGACGATCGTCCGGCAGCCAATCCGACCCTCGAAGTGATCGAGCAAGCGTATATCACGTGGGTGCTCCAGGCAGAGGGTGGCAACAAGACCCGCACTGCTGAGGTGTTGGGCATCGATCCGTCTACGTTGTACCGCAAGCTCGCACGGTATGACTCAACCCAGGAATAGCTCGCCGGTCCCTCAGGACGCCGTCGGAGCTGCCACGCTCGAGCGGATGGCAGAAGCTCCGGCGTTCAATCGCTGGATGTTCGATCGGCTCGCGGGATGGATCGGGTCTCGAGTTCTCGAGATAGGCTCCGGGATCGGCAACATGTCTCAGTTCTTCATCGATCGGGATCAAGTGGTTCTGACGGATACGGAATCGGCGTACCGGCTCGTGTTGCAGGAAAAGTTCGGCGCCCGCGGAAACGTCGCTGTCGTTGCCCTTTCCTTGCCTCATGTGCCCGGCGAGTTGTCCGACCGACGTTTCGACACGATCGTCTGCTTGAACGTTCTGGAGCATATCGATGACGACATCGGGTCGCTCGAGGCGATGTATAGCCTCTTGGAGCCTGCCGGCAAGTTGGTGTTGCTGGTGCCGGCGTTTCCGGGGCTCTACGGTTCGCTGGACCGAGCGCTCGGTCACTATCGTCGCTATACCAGAAAGCTGCTGCGCGCCCGGTACGCGAAAGTCGGCTTTGCCATGCGCCGCCTCGAGTACTTCAACTTGGCCGGCATGCCAGGATGGTGGTTTACTGGACGCCTACTGCGGCGTGATCTTATTCCCACAGGATCGCTCGCGCTGTATGACAGCTTGGTGCCGTTGTTCCGATGGGAGAGGTTCCTGCCGCTCCGTGTTGGTCAATCCCTGATCGCGATTGGAGAGCGCCCGTCATGAGCATACCGTACGACTGGAATGACATCGTCGTTTCCGCCATCGTGCCGGTATACAACGAAGCGACTACTGTAAAGGTGGTCGTCGAGCGCCTGCAGGAGGTCCCGCTCCACGTAGAGATCGTTGCGATCAACGACGGTTCGAGTGACGGGACGGGCAAGGTGTTGGACGCTCTGCGCGAACAAGGTCTGATCAACAAGGTGATCCACCACCCCGAGAACAAAGGCAAGGGAGCGGCGGTCCGGGCCGGCATCCATGCGGCTACCGGCCACGTGATCGTGGTTCAGGATGCCGATCTGGAGTACGACCCCAGCGACCTTCCGACGTTGCTCGATCCGATCCGCTTGGACAAGGCCGACGCGGTGTACGGCTCCCGTTTCCACGGGGGCCCGCGACGCGTTTTGTTCTTCTGGCACTCGATTGGAAATCGGTTTCTCACACTGCTGTCGAACATGCTGACGGACCTCAACCTGAGCGACATGGAGACGTGCTACAAGATGGTGCGTGCCGACCTGTTGAAGTCGCTCCCCCTCGTGTCGAACCGATTCGGCATCGAGGTAGAGGTGACAGCTCGGCTCGCCCAGGCGAAGGCGAGAATCTGGGAGCTCCCCATCAGTTATTCGGGGCGCACTTACGCCGAAGGCAAGAAGATCGACTGGCGCGACGGCGTGGCGGCGCTCTGGCACATCCTCCGCTTCAACCTCCTTCCCCCAAGACGTAAGCGGGCTCGGTAATGGCTTCGCTCGCCCCCGACTCCGGGGCGCATGGTCATCATGGCGACGCTCGCGGCTGCGGCGACCGCCGTGCTCGTTGCTCTTCCTTCGATCGTCAACGGATTCGTGTACGACGACGTGTGGATAGTTCAGGACAGAGATGTCGTGCATTCCCTGCATCCCCTGGGCGAGCTGCTGGCGGCGCCGTTCTGGCCCGAGGCGCGCGGCGGATACATGTGGCGCCCGACGACACTCGTCGCATTTGCCGGTCAGTGGGTCGTGGGTGGAGGGAGCCCGGCGGTATTCCATGCGGTCAATGTAGTACTCTACGGAATGGTGTCCGGGTTGGTCGCCCTCCTGGGTGCGTGGCTGTTCGCGCCGATGGTTGGGTTGCTCGCCGGGATACTCTTCGCCGTCCACCCGGTCCACGTGGAGGTAACGGCCAATGTCGTGGGTCAGGCGGAACTGCTGGCAGCGCTGGGGTACCTATTAGCGCTGGTGGCGGCGTGGGCGCGGAGCGGATGCTCCAGCGGGAGAAGGCGGTCTGTTTTGCTGGCGGCCGTCGTCGCTAGCGTGGCGTTCGGATTGGGGGCCAAGGAACACGTCGTTACGATTCCTGCCGCTCTGCTCGTAGTCTGGTGGCGGCGCGGTACCCGCGACGGCGAAGGGTTCGCGGCCGTCGCTCGACGCGAGTGGCCCGCGTTGATCGCAGCGACGGTCGTGATCGTGGGGTATCTCGCGCTTCGGGCGCGGTTCGCGCATTCTGCGATGGCCGCGGGAGACCTGGGGCCTGGATTGGACCACACCTCCATGTTCGACCGGGCAGTGATCATGCTTCCGGTGTCGCTCGAGTGGCTACGGCTGCTGTTTCTACCGTTCCAACTCTCGGCGGACTACTCCCCGCAACACCTGGTGCCCGACCGATCGTTCGGGCTGATGCACGCCGCTGCCGCCATGACGTGGCTTGCGGTGGCCGTGGGGGCGTGGAGGCGGCGGGACCGATGGCCCGCGGCCTTCGTCGGCGTGGTCATGTTCGCTGCGACGATCTCCGTCGTCTCCAACGTCGTGGTCCCGTTGGAAGTGTTGCTGGCCGAACGGCTGTTGTTTCTTCCGTCCGTGGGCTGGGCGTTGGCCATCGGTGGCTTCTTCGGTGCCGCTCGATTCCGCGACTCATCGATCCGGAGGCACATCACAATGGTGGCTGCCGCGACGGTTGTGCTCGCGTTTGCGGCACGGAGCGTGAGACGCGCCGGCGTTTGGCGCACCAACGATGTGTTCTTTCGTCAACTCCTCCACGACGCGCCCGACTCGTTTCGGGCCCACTGGGCCATTGGCGGCATGGCGTTCGAACGCGGGGACAGCACCATCGGCGAGCGCGAGATGCTTACCGCTGTAAGGCTGTATCCGAACAATGTGGAATTGCTGCGTGAACTCGGCATGCTTTACGCGTCTACCGACCGATACCGACCCGCGATTCCACTCCTCGAGCGTGCGGTCGCGATCGACTCCACCGCCGTCTCGACCGCGCTGTCGCTCGCGCTGGCATTGGGGCGAACCGAACGGTATCCGGACGCCCTGGTGGTCCTCGATGCCATGACGCGGCTTCACGGAGAGACAGACGCAACATTGGTCGTTCGAGGCGATGTGTTGTCGCGGTCCGGCGATGCGGCAGGGGCGCTCGCGCAATTCGAAGAACTCACCAGGCGGGCGCCCGACTCGTGGCGCTATCGAATCCTGGCCGCGCAAGCTTCCGCTCGGGCTGGGCGCTGCGACGTGGCAAGGGCCCAAGCGGACACCGCACGCCAATTGGCCCTGACGACGGGACAGAGCCTGCCCACCCTGGACGATCCCGGGCTTTGCCGGTAGGGGTGTGTCGAGTGAGGGGGTGAGGTGAGCCGGGATCGCGGCCATCACGAGTTCTGGCCAGGACTGCTCGCCCTCGGCGTATTCGCGGTGTCACTGTGGGCGCAGCCTAGCGCTCTCGGGGGAGTGTTCTACGACGGCGCAGCGCGGTGCGGGCAGATGGGCGAAACGAACCCAATGGGGATTTCGAGTTGATCCGATTCACGCGACTGCTGTGGTTTGGGGTGGGAGTGGCCCTCGTTCTGCTTCCCGCGCTGCCTATCCCTGCATGGGTGGGCGCGGAAGACCGGGGCCCGGTGTGGGCGCCTAATGTGGCAGCGTGGGCGATCGGCCTGTTCGTGGTCGTCACGGGCGGACTGCTTGCTGGGCGCATGGCCACGAGGCTGGAGTTGCCCAAAGGTGCCAGGCTCCGGATACCGCCGCTGGCGATAGTAGGGGCGCTGGCGCTGACTCTTACGGCCGCGGCTCTTTACGTCATGTGGGGTGTGTTTGCCGGGAACCCCCACCTGGTCGATGAGATAGCGCAGCTGTTTCATGCCCGGGCGCTTGCCGCCGGCCGCCTCGCCGCACCCGTACCGGAGCCCGCCGAGGCGTTCTTGCTCATGAACACGCTGGTGGCCGGGGACGGGTGGATGTCCCAATACCCCCCCGGGCAGACCGTCCTCTTGGCCGTTGGCTTACTTCTCCGAGCTGAATGGCTGGTGAATCCCCTGTTGGGCGGCATCGGGACGATTCTGATATACCTGATGGGTCGTGGCTTGTACGGTCCCAAGACGGGAATGGTTGCCGCCTTTCTGTGGGCCGCGTCAGCCTGGGTGATGTTCATGTCGGGTACGTACATCAGTCACGTTGGCGCAACGATCCTTGCCCTCGCCTCCTGGACCGCCGTCTTCGCTCCGAAGCACCCGGGCCGTTGGCACTTCCTGGCAGCAGGTCTCGCGTTGGCGGCGGCTGGGGCGACGCGTCCCTTGGACGGCGTGGCGGCCCTTGCGCCGCTCATCGGATGGATGGTCGTCCGCAAACGCTGGAGGTCACTCGGTTGGATCGCCTTGGGCGGCGCTCCGATATCGCTGCTGGTCGGTTACATGAACTGGCAACTCTTCGGCAATCCCTTCACGTTTGGTTTCACCGCGTTGTACGGTGATGCGGTCGGCCTCGGCTTTCATACCGACCCCTGGGGTGAACCCTTCAATCTGTCGGTGGCGCTGAGTAATCTGGTGGTGGGGGTACGGCGGCTCCACATCTATCTCTACGAATGGCCCATCCCTGCGCTTCTGCCCCTCGCCGTATGGGCTTTGCTTGACCGTCACCGGCGTCCCAGCGATCTCATCGTGGCGCTTGGGGTGATCGCAGCACCGTTCCTTTACTTCTTTTACTGGCATTCGGGCTTCTTCTTGGGCCCGCGGTTCTTCTTCGCGTCGGTGCCGTTTCTAGTGCTGGGCACCGCGCGCGCTTGGCGTTGGGGGATGAGCAACTCGCGACGGCGTTCGACCGCGTTCGTGAGGTTGGATGCGGCAACGGCGTTTGCGGCCTTCGCCGTTCTCGTGTGGGGGTGGATTGGAATCCTTCCGGCACGAATCGACATTTATCGAACCGGGCTGAGTTCCTTCAAGCTTCATCCCGAACGGGAGTTGAGAGCCGCGGGTGTGGATCGCGCTCTCGTGATCATACCCGAGAGTTGGGGAAGCCGCATGGTCACCGCGCTATGGGCGATGGGCGCCCCGATCGGCCTGGTGGAGCAGGCGTACCGCGGCGTCGACCACTGCGATCTGGACGGCTTTGTCCGCGACATGCGGCGTGCGGAGCTTACCGGCGAACAGGTGACCGAGCAGCTTCGGTTGATGGTGGCCGGCATCACGGCGGCCGCCCCGAGAGTCGCGGGCGCTCCGGACCCGACCCTGCGACTCCGCCCGCGAGAACGTTTGCCGGATCGTTGTCGGATAGAGCTGGACCGGGACCTTCGTGGCTTTGCACTCTACAGCACCGTCGGGTGGCGGAATGAGATCGGGTTGTCGTCGGGGATCGTCTTCGCCCGCGATCTGTACGAGCGAAATGGGGCGCTGCTCGACCGCTACCCGGGCTGGGCGGTCTGGCGGTACGCTCCACCCGAGGATCGCCCCAACGCGTCGCCCGTGCTCACCCAGCTGCGGGAAGAGGGGGCCTTCCCCGCCCCGGCACAGAGGTGAAGGCGAGCGCCCTGTTGTGTCATGGTCGTCGACGGAGCGACTCCTGCGAGAGATGGAGGACGTCATGAAACCCGGCCACCGGTGTTGAATGGTGCCGCTTCGTCGAAGAGATCGTCTGTGTGAGGTGTTTCCGGGATTCCTGGCGCTGGGGGTGTTCGCCGTCTCGCTTTGGGCCCAGCATGGGGGGCTCGTGGGAGTGTTCTACGACGACGGGATATATGTCGTCCTCGCGAAGGCGCTCGCCGAGGGCGAAGGGTATCGCTATCTGCACCTACCCGGCGCCCCCCCCGGGGTGCACTACCCCATACTCTATCCGGCCGTACTGAGCCTCCTGTGGCGTATGTGGCCGGCGTTTCCGCAAAATGTTGCGCTGTTCCAATTGTTCGATTCGGCGGCCCTTGCAGTGGCAGCCGGATTGATCGCGAAGCACGCCCGTCGCTGGAACATTCCTCCCGTCGTACAATATGTATCGCTCCCCCTCGCGTTCGTCGCCTTTCCCCTTCTTACCATCGTGGGCGTCCGGTTTTCCGAGCCACTCTTTCTGGCGCTGTTGGCGGGCGCCCTGGTGTTGGCCGACCGGGAAGAGGTGAGCGGGGCGAGGGGTGCCGCCGCCGGCCTGCTCGCGGGACTGGCCGCCCTCACTCGAAGCATCGGTATCGCCGCCGTTGTAAGCATTCCGGTGGCGCTATGGTTGGGCGGGAACCGAAAACCGGCAGTCGCCGCGCTCATTGGCTCAGTGGCGCTCCTCGGGCCGTGGGTGATTTGGCTTTTCTTGCATGGCGATGCCGTCGATTCGCGGATCGCCTCGAACTACGGGACGTATCTGGCTGCGGCCGGCCAAACGGGCCTGGTCGGGATTCTGGGGGGGATCGACTTCGGCGTGTTCGCGCCATTGGCCAGACTCACCCTGCCGGCGGTGCCGCCGGTGATTTGGCTCGCTCTGGCGGGGCTTCTGGCCGCCGCGGTCGTGTGGGGCGCGGTGGCGGTGGCGCCGCGGGTTCCGGTGTTCGTCACAACGCTGGGGCTGTATCTGGCCATCGTGACGGTCTGGCCCTTCGCGCCGGATCGCTTTGTGTGGATCGTCTTGCCGTGGTTGGCCATGCTCGCGGTCGTAGGATCGATGGCTGCCTGGCGCAAAGGTTCGTGGACGCGCTGGCCGGTCGTGGTGCTGGCGCTGGGCGTTTTGGTGGGATATCCGAGGAGGGAGGCCGTCTCCCTCTGGCACAGACAGTTCTCCGCCACGGCGGAGGGAATCACCGCCCCGTTCAGCGTGTTGGTTCCCGCCATCATTGCGGAGTTGGAGGCGAGCGCCGTCGTGGCGAGCGAGGATGAAGCGCTCGTCTATTTGTACACCGGCCGCCATTCAGTGCCGAGCTACCTGTTCCGCTGGAGCGGCCGCTCTACCACGGTGTTACCGCGAGACAGCACGGTCGGGTTCATGTGTGACACGGGCGTGACCCATCTCGCCCTCTCCGGCCCGCAAGCCCCGGCGGCTCCCCTCGTCGGCGAGCTGGCCCAGGGTTCGGATGCCACCCTCAGTCTGTTGTTCCGAGTCACCGACGGTCCCGCACTCTACGAATTCCGATGTCCGGACTGAGCCATCGTCGAGCGGCATTCGTCGCCGGAGTCGTCGCGTGCCTGGTGTTTGCCAATGCCTCGTGCAACGGATGGGCGGTTGACGACATCCCGGTAGTGCGGGACAACCCTGCGGCGCACTCGATCGGGGCGGCCTTGGATGCCGCCTTTTCCCCCTACTGGCCCGCGAAGCTCGACGGGTTCTCGGGGGGTCTCTACCGGCCGGCGGCAGTCGTCTCGTACGCCGTGGATTGGACGGTGTCCGGCGGGCGACCGTGGTGGTTTCACGTCGTAAACGTGTTGCTGCACGGGCTCGTGACCGCCTTGGTTGTGGTGGTCGCCGGGGCGTGGCTCCTGCCGGTGGGGGCCTTGGGGGCGGGATTGCTGTTCGCCATACATCCGGTTCATGTCGAGGCCGTGGCAAACGTCGTGGGCCGGGCCGAGATCCTGGCAGCGTTGGGGTTGCTCACGGCGGTGCTGACGGCGCGCCGTTATCGCCGGGCCGCTCACAGAGGAACGGCTCGCCTGTGGTTCTTGGCGACGATGGCGGCGGTCGCGTTTGCCCTGCTTTCAAAAGAAAGCGCCGTGGTCGCCGTGGTTTTCCTCGCGCTGGACCACTTGCTGGATGAGGAACCTTCCCACCGGCCCATGGCAGAGTTGTACATCGCCGTGGTCGGTCTGACGGTGGGGTGGCTGTTCCTGTGGCATGCCGTCGCCGGTGCGTTCGTCACGACAACCGTCGCCTTTAATTTCCATGGCCTCTCGGCTGGCGGACGTATCGCCACGATGTTGCCGGTGCAATTGGACGTCGTTCGTCTGCTGACTTGGCCGCTGCAACTCTCCCACGATTACAGCCCTCAGGTCGTTCCCCAGCGCACGGCGTTTGGTGTGTTGGCCCTGCTGGGGCTGATGACGTCGGGGGCTGTGCTGGTGCTTGGCGCCGCATGCGTGAGGCGGGCGCCGGCTATCGCCTTCGGGATTCTCGCCGCTGTGGCGATATATGCACCCACTTCGAACCTGGTGTTCGGCGGCGGCATCGCGTTGGCCGAGCGGAATCTGTATTTGGCTGTCCTAGCCCCGGCGCTCGTGGCGGGTTGGTTGACCGTATGGTCTCTACGGCTCCGGTACAGACGAGTGATGATCTTGGCGGCAGCCGCATTGGCGATGGTGTATGTGGGACGCACCGTAACGCGGACGCCGCTTTGGAGGGACACACAAACAGTCGTCATCGAGGGAGCAATTCAGCATCCCGAAAGCTACGCCACCCGAATTTGGGTTGGCGGCCTCAGCGCATTGGCGGGCCATTCCGCGAGCGCGCTGGCGGAATACTTGATAGCAGTCGAGTTGTTCGATCGCGATCCGCTGATCGCCATGGTCAGTGTTCCTCTGGCGCTCGCGATGGGTCGCCACCGGGTTGCCATCGATGAGGCACGACGGGCCTACGATCTAGACCCGGACCATCCGGCGTTCGTCGGCCTGCTGATTGACACCTACAGAGCGACGGGTGACAGCGACTCCGCAGGGGCCGTGGCGCGCACCATGATAGCTGCAGCACCGCGGTCGCGGATCCACGCGCAGATCTATTTGAATTTTCTCGAGGCCTACGGTGCCCCGGCATGGCGGGTGAGTTTGGCGCAATTGCGTCTCGACTGGCTCAACCTCCGGCTCCAGGCGGCGTCGCGCAGCATCGACTCGCTGCCCAACGTGATGGCGAGCCAAGTCCTGGATCAGGAGTGGTGTCTCGAGTTGGAGACCTTGTGGCCGGGTATCCGGGCCCTGCGCCCATCTGTGGCCGACAGCCTGGCGGAATTAGTCGAATCGGCCCGCCTCCCGTGCGACCTGCCGGGAGATCCCGTCGATGGCTGAGGGGTCCTCCTGGGCCAGCACCCGACAGGCTTAGAGATTAGAGAATCTCCGAACGAAAGCCGAAAGCACGGCTATGGCCGGTAGGAATAGTATTGCGAGTGTCCGCACGCCTTGCAAAATGAGTGCCGAGGATCACCTGGCGAGGGCGACTCCGCTCCATTTGGCGCAGGCTAACACCTTGTGGTAAAAGCGATTGCGGGGTTTTTGCTCAGCCGGGCACGGAGATTGCAAATGGGTCATTCACCGTTTCTGTTTTGAGCTGGCAGATAGTTTGGTTTTCGAGGTCTTGCCCCCTAAGGAGGAAGTTTCATGTTGAATCGTAAGGGTTTCACCCTGATCGAGCTGCTGATCGTCGTGGTGATCATCGGTATTCTGGCCGCCATCGCGATCCCGAAGTTCTCCAACACCAAAGAGAAGGCCTATGTGGCCGCCATGAAGTCGGATCTTCGCAATCTGGTAACCGCGGAGGAGTCGTATTTTGCCGACACAAACGTGTATGGTAATGTGCCTAACTTGGCGAACTACTACAATGCCTCGGCCGGTGTAACGATTGCGGCGACCGCGACTGCGGGAATCTCCCACAAGGCTACCGCGACCCACAGCGGCACCGTTCAGACGTGCGCCATCTACATCAACGAAGCCTTCGCAGCTCCTGCGACCTCCGAAGGCGCACCTGGTTGCGCGTAATCGCTGACTAGAGGAAACGAGTTGGTCCTTGGAGGCGGTGCGGGTTCAAATCTGCGCCGCCTCTTTCTCCTCATTCCAGACTCTCTATGCCGCCTGCCCCTATGGACTCGCAGCACTTTGGCAAATTCTCCGTTTCAACGTCTTCCCCCCTAGCCGCAAGCGCACCCCGTGAGTGAAGCCTTCGCGTCAATTCTCTGGCGCGTTATCGGTCTCGCCGTAATCCTTTTTTCCATCTTGCCAATAGCCGGATGGGTCGGGGCCCCAGACTCGGGACCGATCTGGCGGCCGAACATGAGCGCGTGGCTCATTGGGTGTTTCGTGGTTGCAGTGGTCGGGTTTTTGGCTGGGCGCTTGGGTGGAAAGGTCCGCGCCGAGGCGCCGCGGATTCCCGACTCGGTCTACAAGTGGGCTCCTTCCCTACTTGCTGTAGTGCTCGCTGGTTTGTCCGCTCTTGCGATGCAAGGCGCCT
>JADFPO010000112.1 GCA_022562295.1 Gemmatimonadota bacterium | reverse complement strand
GCATCGGTGTCCAACGAGCGGTGGTTCACGTCCCCCACGACGCCGATGATCTCCATCCAGATGTCCTCCCGCCCCAAGATGCTCATCCGCTGCCCGATCGGGTCTTCGCCGTTCGGGAAGAAGCGATGGACCAACGCCTCGTTCGCAATCATCACCGGCGGCGCCCCTGCCTTGTCAAAATCGGTGAAGTGCCTCCCGCGCTTGAGCGTGATACCCATGGTGCGAAAATAGCCGGAGCTGACGGCATGGTAGCCGTAATCCCGCTTCTCTCCGTCCTGTTGCAGCGGTTGGCCCTCGATCTGCACGCTCCAGGTCGACTCACTGTCTGTGAACGGCAAGAGGTTCGTCGCACCCACGGACGTCACGCCGGGAAGGTTCTCCAGTTCGACCAACAGCTCGTCGTAGAAGGCGCTCTGTTCGGTGACGGTGGGATACGTGGCGGTGGGCACCGTGATCTTCATGGTCATCACGCCGCCCGCGTCGAAGCCGGGATCCACACGCATCAGTCGTGCGAACGTGCTCATCATGAGGCCGGCCGAGATGAGCAGCACGAGCGACAACGCCAGCTGCGAGACGACGAACCCGGCGCGCAAGCGGCGATGACCCACCGACGCGGTGGCGCTACGTCCTCCTTCCCGGAGAGTTGCGCTGGCATCGGTGCGCGACGCCTGCAGCGCGGGCACTATTCCGAACAGGAAGCCCGTGGCGAGCGATACGACGATTGCAAACGCGAGGACACGGGCGTCCACGCCGATCTGGTTCACATGGGGCAGATTCTCGGGCGTGAACGTCAGCATCAACCTAGTGCCGCCTGTGGCCAGGAAGAGCCCCAGTGCGCCGCCCACCACGGCTAGCAGAGTGCTCTCGATGAGTTTCTGCCGGACCAAGCGGTGGCGACCCGCGCCCAGCGCAGTTCGAATCGCCAGCTCCCGCTGCTCCGTGGCCGTGCGCGCCAGCATGAGATTGGCCACGTTGACCGCCGCGATGAGCAGCACCAGGCCGACCGCGCCGAGCAGCACTAGCAGTGCGGGACGGATCTCACCCACCACTTCGTCCGTCAGCGAGACGACGTTGACTCCCCACCCCTTGAGGAATTGAGGGTACTCGGCGCGCAGGCCGTCGACCACGCGGTCCATGTCACGCTGCGCACCCTCGAGCGTCACCCCAGGGTTCATGCGTGCGACGACCCGCATCGTGTGCGACCGTCTGTTTTGGAAGGCGGATTCACGCAACGCGATAGGAAACCAAAATTCGAAATCGGTGTCGAGGAACTCGAAACCGTTGGGAAGCACGCCGACGACCGTGACGTTGGAGGAACCGACGGTGATCGTCCTGCCTACGACCTCGGGATCGGCGCCCATCCGCGTCACCCAGAAATTGTGTGCCAACACCACCACGTCATCGCTCCCCCGTACGTCTTCTTCCGGAAGAAACGTGCGGCCGAGGGCCGGCTCAACCCCAAGGATGGAAAAGAAATTGGCGGACCCGAACCCGGCCATGACCCGTTCGGGGTCGCTCTCGCCGCGGAAAGTCACGAGAAAGTTTCTGAATCCCGCCATTTGCGTGAAAACGCGGTTTTGGTCCCCCCAGTCTCCGAAATTCGCCACCGTTACGAAGTTGCGGTCCTCGAAGAAGCCGGGCCGCCGATCCACCTCGTACACCAGCACCAACTCCTCCGGGTTGGGATGGGGCAGCGGCTGCAACAGGACGCCATTCACCACGCTGAAGATTGCCGTTGTGGCCCCGATCGAAAGCACGAGTGTGGCTAGCACGGCGGCGGTGTACCCCGGACGCTTCGCGAGCACGCGCGCGGCCAGCTTGAGATCCTGTAGCATCGAAATCATGAGTTCTTTTCTGGTTGTCCGTATGATGCGCTGCATGCGGCGCGTGTCTTCACCTGCGCACGCGGCCCGAGTGCGCTCGATGTCGCCGAACCGAGCACGCGCGTGTTTCCACGCTTCCTCGTGGCTCTCGCCGGCTGCGACATACTCCTCCACCCGACCTTCGATATGGTGCCGGAGCTCCTCGTCGACGTTGTCGCGCTCGCCGCGCAGTCGCCGCCATCCAGGCACGGGTTTCACCGAGCCTCCGCTCCCTTGAGGCCCAACACCTTGCTGACCGCATTTGTGTGGCGGACCCAGTCGTCGAGCTCAGCGGAGAGGGCTTTCCGCCCCGCCGATGTGAGGTCGTAGAACCTCGCTCGGCGCCGCTTGTCCGATATCCGCCACTCCCCCTCGATGAGTCCCTGTCGCTGCAGCCGGTGCAGGGCGGGGTACATCGCACCTTCCTCGACCTGGAGGAAAGCGTCCGAGATTTCCTCGATCCGCCGAGCGATGTTCAAGCCGTGCATCGGGCCGCCGTCGCTCAGGGTCTTGAGGATCATCACGTCGAGCGTGCCGTACATGGCTCCGGCCCCGATTCTGGCTTGTTCGGCTTTCATGACGGTTAGATGCTCCAATGGCCTAAAGGGTTTACATAAACAACTTATACAATAAAACATGGGTGAAGCTCCGCCAGGGTGGTAGAGGGTAGGTGTCAAGCGTCGGGTGTCAGGTTCTAGCTGGAGATATCCCGGCTCGAAGCCCTGAAACCTGATACCTGGCCCTAGCACCCGATCTATCGACCGCGATGCACTCTAGGCTGCCGGGGCTGGCACAGGTGGCGCCACACATCGTACTCTTGAGGCCCGCTATCAGCGTGGCACCGGAGGTCTTCGTACTAGGGTTACTATCGACCGACGTATCATTTGGAGGAAAAACCCAGGATGATTGCTAAAAAGTCGCGCCCGCTCCAGTGGCTGGCCGTCGTAGTAGGGGCAGCATCGGCTGCCCAGCTCACCATTCCGACGGCACAGGCGCAAGACCGCCCGTCTCACTACGCCATCGAGAACGCGCGGCTCGTCACCGTGTCCGGTCAGACTATCGATCGCGGCACGATCGTGATCGAGAACGGCGTCATCACACAGGTGGGGGGGGGCAGCAGGGTGACGGTCCCCGCCGGCGCGTGGGTGATCGACGGCAACGGACTGACCGTCTACCCTGGCCTAATCGACGCGCTCACGACCCTCGGCCTGCCGCGGCCGCCCGCCCGAGAGGCGCGGAGGGGCGGAGGCGGACCACCGGGTGGTGGCCGGCCGGGTGGATTTCCCGGAGGGGGTGGGGGCGGCCCCATTCAGATCGATCCCAACTACTCCTATGGTCCCGAAGACCGTCCCGCGACGTTCACCTGGGTCAATGCGGCCGACCAGCTCGAGCCCGACTCCGCTCAGGTAGTGCGCTGGCGCTCCGCCGGGTTCACGTCGGTGGTGGTCGCGCCCGATCAGGGGTTCTTCCCGGGACACGCGGCCCTCATCAATCTCGCGGGCGAACGGCCGCGCGACATGGTGGTGAAGACGCCCGTGGCGTTGCGCGCCAATCTCCGCGGCGGCCGCGGCCACCGTGGGTACCCATCCTCGACGATGGGATCGTTCGCCTACATCAAGCAGCTCTTCGCTGACGCTGCGCACTACCAGGCGGCGTGGGAGTTGTACGAGCGCAACCCGCGGGGGCTCGAGCGTCCGGAGTACGACAGGGCGCTGGAGCCGCTGGCAGCCATCAGGAACGGGAGCGAGAAGTTGCTGTTCCCCGCGAACACCACGACCGACATGCACCGCGCGTTCCACACGTCGGAGGAGATCGGCGCGACGACCATTCTCTACGGCATGTCGCACGGCTACGAGGCGGCTCCGATGCTGGCGATGCACGACCAGCCGGTGCTGGTGAGTCTCAACTGGCCCACCGCGCCGCGCGATGCGGATCCGGAGGCCGACACTTCCCTGGAGGAGCTTCGTTTCCGCCTGCTGGCCCCGACGACGCCCGCGGTGCTGCAGGAGGCGGGTGTGACGTTCGCGTTCTACTCCGACACGATTCGCAATCCCAGCGAAGTGTTGGCGGGTGCCCGTAAGGCGGTGGAGGCCGGGTTGGCACACGACGACGCCGTGCGAGCCTTCACGCTCTCGGCCGCCGAGATCTTCGGCGTGGCAGACCGCCTGGGGAGTTTGGACGTCGGCAAGATCGCCAATCTCGTGGTGACCGACGGCGATTTGTTGGACGACAGCACGAAAGTGCAATTCGTGTTCGTGGATGGGCAGCGGTTCGAGCCGGAAGAGGATACGGGCGGGCGGGCAGGTGGGCAGGCGGGCAGGCGGGCAGGTGGACCGGACGGAGCAGGCGAGCGGGCGGGTAGGCGGGCGGGCGGTCAAGGGGAAGAAGGTGGGCAGGAGGGCGAAGAGGGCGAGGAGGGCCCGTCGGATACCGAGTTGCGGAGTCGCATCGGTGGGTCGCTGCGGGGGCCGTACCGCGACGACGACGTGATGTTGATCCGGAACGCCACGGTCATGACGGTCACCAACGGCACGATCGAGAACGGATCGATCCTCATTCGCAACGGCAAGATCGCGGAAGTGGGCATGAACATCTCGGCGCCGCGCGGCGCGCACGTGATCGATGCGACAGGGCAGTACGTGATCCCCGGCATCATCGACGCGCACTCGCACATAGCGGGGGGCAGTAATGAGGGCAGCGTCGCCGTCTCGGCGATGGTGGGCATCAAGGATGTGGTGAACCCCGACGACATCGGGATTTATCGCGGCCTGGCGGGCGGTGTGACGACGGCCAACGTACTGCACGGCAGCGCCAACCCCATCGGCGGCAAGAACGCGGTGATCAAGCTGCGTTGGGGGGCGGATGCGCAGGGGTTGTTGCTGGAGGGCGCGCCAGAGGGAATCAAGTTCGCGTTGGGTGAGAATCCCACACGCGACCGCAATCCGGACCGGTATCCTGCCACCCGCATGGGTGTGATGGACGTGATCCGGCAGGCGTTCTTGGACGCGCAGGCGTATCAAGCCGAGTGGGACGAGTACGAGGCGAAGCAGGTGCGGGGCGAGAACGCGATCCCGCCGCGGCGCGATCTCAAGCACGAGACCATGGCGGAAGTCCTGCGGGGAGAGCGATTGGTGCACGCGCACTCCTACCGTGGTGACGAGATCCTACAGTTGATTCGTTTGGCGGAGGAATTCGGTTTCAGGATCGCGACATTTCAGCACGTGCTCGAGGGCTACAAGGTCGCCAAGGAACTGGCGGAGCACGGCGCGGGCGCGTCTACGTTCAGCGACTGGTGGGCGTACAAGGTCGAGGCGTACGACGCCATTCCGTACAACGCGGCGATCATGGTCGAGAAAGGTGTATTGGTGTCGATCAACTCGGACAGCGGTGAAGAGATGCGTCACCTGAACCAGGAAGCGGCCAAGACCGTGAAGTGGGGCGGGTTGTCGGAGACGGAGGCGCTGTCGCTCATCACCATCAACCCGGCCCGGCAGCTCGGCATCGATCACCTGGTGGGCTCGATCGAGGTGGGCAAGGATGCCGATCTCACGATCTACGACGGTCACCCGCTGAGCAACTATGCGGTGGTCCAGAAGACGATTGTGGATGGCAAGGTGTACTTCGACCGTGAGCTCGACAAGGAACGGCAGCGCCGCATCAAAGAAGAGAAAGAAGCGTTGAGTCAGAAGGGGCGGCCAAGAGTGACGACGGACGGAGCGGACCGAACGGGCAGGCGGGCAGGCGGACAGGCGGGCTGGGAGATGGGTGAGGTGTCACGATGAGCCGGCGCAAGATCAGTTGCCGCGTGCTGTCCATCGTTGCCGTCACGACCATTGCCGTGAGTGTTTGCGCGGAGGCGCAGGTGAGTGGCTCCACCTATGCAATTGGTGGTGCGACGATTTACACTTTGGCCGGTGAGCCCATCGAGGGCGGCACCGTGGTGATCCAGGACGGACGTATCACAGCGGTGGGGATGAACGTCACGGTGCCGGCGGGCGCGACCCGGATCGACGCGGCGGGGTTGCAGGTGTATCCGGGGTTGTTCAACGCCTACAGTCAGCTCGGCCTCCAGGAGATCAACGCCGTGACGGTCACGAACGACGTGCGGGAGTTGGGTAACTTCAATCCTCAACTCCAGGCGGCGACGGCCGTGCACCCTGCGAGCGAGCGCATCCCGGTAACGCGGGCCAACGGCGTCACGCACGTCGTGGCCGCGCCTTCGACCGGGGGCGGCGGCATCGCGGGGCGCGCGTCGGCGATACACCTCGACGGGTGGACCGTTGAGGAGATGCTGATCGAGTCCAGTGTGGGGATGGTGCTCAACTGGCCCAGCATTCAGACACGCAGCTTCAACTTCCAGACGTTCCGGACCACCAACCGTTCGTACAGCGAGGCGCAGGAGGAGTACGAGAAGGCGGTGGGGCAATTGGAAGACTGGTTGGAAGACGCGCGGCGTTACGCCCGCGCGGTGGAGAGCGGGAGCAACCGTCGGCGGGATTTGAAGCTCGAGTCGATGGGTCCGGTGATCGCGGGCGAGCTGCCCGTGCTGGTATTGGCCGACGCCGAGCGGGACATTCGCAACGCCCTGGAATTTGCTGAGGAGCAGGGCCTGAAGATGGTGCTCGTGAGCGGGCGCGACGCGTGGAAGGTGGCGGACCTCTTGGCCGAGAAGGACGTACCCGTGCTCATGCGCGCGACGCAGAACATGCCCACCACGGCGGACGACGCATATGACGAGACGTTTACCGCAGCGGCAACGCTGCACGAGGCGGGTGTGCGGTTTGCGATGACGGGATACGGATCGTCCGGCCCCAACCCGCCGTCGCGCACGCTCGCCTACGAGGCGGCCAACGCGGTGCCGTTCGGGTTGCCGTGGGAGGAAGCGTTGAAGTCCATTACGCGGTACCCCGCCGAGATATTGGGGTTGGGTGACGAGCTCGGCACTATAGAGGAAGGAAAGATTGCCAACCTCATCGTCACCGACGGCGATCCGATGCTGATCCAGACCCGGATTCTGCACGTGTTCATCAAGGGTGAGCCGGTGAGCTTGGACAACAAGCACAAGGCGTTGTACGAGAAGTACCGGGCACGGAACTAGCGCCGACAAGACTACCGGCGAAGTCGGACCGAGCGGCCCATAGGACGCCATGGTTTGCCGGCAACCGCAGGCTCACGCCCTGCGTCCTTGACTCCACACCGCCGTATACTTAGCATTGCTCAGTTAATATTGCTAGGTATCTTGGCGAGAGGTCCACATGACCCGCAATGCACTCGGTGAGTTCGAACATCTGATACTCCTCGGCGTCCTCCGGTTGGGTGACCAGGCATACGGCGTCTCGATCATCGACGAGTTGGAGGGGCGCACGGGTCGAGAGGTTTCCCAAGCGGCCACATACATCGGTCTCAAGCGATTGCGTGACAAGGGCCTGCTCGCATCACGTCTAGCGGACCCGTCACCGGAGCGGGGCGAACGGGCCCGCCGGTACTTTACCGTCACCGATAGCGGTATCGAGCGGCTGCGCGAATCGGCGGCGGCACTGTTCAGCATGTGGGAAGGGCTGGATCCCAAGTTGAAGGAGCGGATTGGATGAAGCGCCCCCGCCCCCGCCCCCGCCCCCTGCCCGTACCTCCAATCATGGCGACACGAATTTTGGAAAGGTTGCTTCCGGTCAGCGAACGCGAAGACACCATTGGGGACTTGGCCGAACGTTTTCACCGACACCGTGGCTCTCACGGCACAGCGGCAGCCCGCCGGTGGTACTGGAAGCAGACCCTGACCTTTCTCGGGCAGCTGTCTCGGGAGCGGGTGCGCAAACGACTCGACAGGCTGGGCGCGGGCCGCACTACGTTCCCCGGCCTGGGTGCCTCCGACCGCGGAATCACGATCTCGTACATCGCTCAGGATGTGCGCTACGCACTGCGAACCCTCTCTAAAAACCCGATATTCTCTCTCATCGCCATAGCGACGTTGTCACTCGGCATGGGCGCGACGACGGCGGTGTTCACCATCCTGCACAGCATTGTGCTGACGCCGCTTCCCTACCACGAGCCGGCGCAACTCGTACGGCTGTACCGTGCTTACGACGACCGACCCGACGATCGGGAGTTTGTTGCCGGCTTGGATTTCTTGGATTTCCGCGAGCAAAATGACGTCTTTCAGGATCTGGCCAGCCTCTACACCTACCGCGAGCGGGGGCTCGACCTAACGGGCGCCGGCGGCGCGAAGCGCGTGCGCGCGTTGCCGGTAAGCGCCGGATATTTCGAGGTATTCCGCGCCAGCCCGCTGCTGGGCCGCACGTTTCGCCGTGAGGACGAGCGTCCCGACGCCGCGCTTGTGATCCTCAGCTATCGCCTGTGGAAAGATCAGACCAATTCGGATCGGGACATCGTGGGACAGAGTTTCACTCTCAACGGTGCGCCGTACACCGTGGTCGGCGTGATGCGACCCAATTTCTTGGATGTCGTAGCCGGCGAGGTCGACGTCTGGGTCCCCGAGAACCTCATACCCAAGGGCCGGAACAGCCGCAACAACCACTACCTGACGGTGATTGGGCGTCTCCAACCCGATGTCACGATATCGCAGGCTCAGGCCAGGCTAGATGTGGTGACTTCCAATCTCGCGATTCAGTTTCCCCAAACGAACGAAGGCGCATTCGCGCGGTTGTATCCGTTGTTCGACGAAGTCGTCGGTCAGACGGACACTCTGCTATACATCCTGATGGGCGCCGCCGCTCTCGTTTTGCTGATCGCGTGCGTAAACGTCGCGAATCTCTTCCTGGCGAGGAGCCTCGCTCGGCGAAAAGAGCTTGCCGTGCGGGCCGCTCTCGGATCCGGTCGCGCGCGCATCGCATATCAGCTGTTCACCGAGAGCCTGGTCATTGCGGCACTTGGAGGGGCGGCGGGTCTGATGGTCACTGTCGTGGCCGTGAAGGTCTTACTCGCGGTCAGTCCAGAGTCGCTCGCCCGCGCCGACGAGGTGAGCTTCGATCCGATGCTGCTCGCGTTTACGGCAAGCGTGACAATCCTTACCGGTCTTTTCTTCGGCATGGCGCCCGCCATCCAATCGAGCCGGGTGGATCTCTCTCTCGCGTTGCGCGATGGCATGCGCGGCACCGGCGGTGTTCGCGGGGTACGCATGCGCGGTGCCTTGGTGGCCTGTCAGGTCGCACTCGCCATGGTGCTGTTAGTTGGTGCTGGTCTGCTTATGAAGAGTTTCGCCGAGTTGCAGCGGCTCGAGCTTGGTGTCGAGCCTGAGAACGTTGCGACCTTCGAAGTACACCTGCCCGATGCGCGTTATGGCGAGCCCGAGCGCCGCATCCAGTTTCATCAGACGTTGCAAGATCGGTTGCGGGCGATCCCCGGTGTGCGTGCCGCAGGAGCGATCTCAAAGCTCCCGGTCTCTGGCCAGTACCACACTTGGGGATGGCGATGGGACACGCCGACTGGGCCAAGCGATTGGACTTCCATTCAGGTGCGTGTGGTCGAGGGCGAATATTTTGAGGCGCTGGGCGTCGATCTGTTACTGGGCCGCAAATTCGGCCCCGCCGATGTGTCGGACGGACGCCGCGCTGCAATCCTCAACGAGTCGGCGGCGGAGCATGCATTCCCGGGTGGGGAGGCGATCGGACGGAGCATCATCCTGAATGGCAAACCGTGGAGTGTCATCGGCGTCGTGGAAAATGTAGCGCACGACCACCGAGGAGTTTTCACGTACAAAATGTACTTGCCGCACACACAATTCGGTGACGACCGCAACTGGGCGCTCACGCAGGTCGTGGCCACGGGCACCGCGCGCGACGACATCATGTCGATCGTGCGGCGCGAGCTGGCCACCATCGATCCCGACCTCGTGGTGTACAACGCCCGCACGATGGTAGACGTTATGAGACGGGAGGTTGCCCAGGAACGATTTGCACTGACGCTGATGGGAGTCTTCGCCGCGGTGGCCGTCCTTCTCGCCGCTATAGGCATGTACGGAGTTCTCTCATATAGCGTCAGCCAGCGGACTCAGGAGATCGGCATTCGCATGGCACTCGGCGCTCGATCGGCACAGGTGCGCGGCATCGTAGTGGGACACGGCGCAGTGCTGACAGCCATTGGCATAACTATCGGTTCCGGAGGGGCTCTGGCGTTGAGTCGCTTGCTAAACTCCATGGTGTTCGGAATAAGCGTTACTGACCCGACTATCTTCGGTACCGTGGCCGCAATCCTTGGCGGAGTAGCGCTTCTCGCTGGTTATCTGCCGGCGCGGAAGGCGACTCGAGTGGATCCCATGGAGGCGTTGCGCAACGAGTAGGGGCGATTCGGGTGCGATCAGCTGACAGGGGACCGGCGTTGAAAGCCCGAGGGAAACATACATGAAGTTCAGACACCTTTTGCGGTTGGTGCTTGTCGGCCTCGCTGGAGCGGCATGTGCGGAGCTAGATCGCTCGTCACAATTTGACGGGTTTGACGAATTTCTGGATAGCCTGATGGCCGAGCACGGAGTCCCCGGACTGAGCTTCGCCGCGTTCGACGACAGGGAAGTGCTCTATCACCACGCCGCGGGCTACAAGAACCAGGAAACGAAAGAGATCGTCGACACGCAGACGGCGTTTGAGGCCGCGTCTATCAGCAAACCGGTTTTCGCATACGTCGTTCTGACATTGGTCCGTGACGGTATCGTGGACTTGGACATGCCCCTCAGTGCTTTCGGGCTAGGTCTTCCGGAACTCACGCATGATGTGAGATTCGACATCCTCACCCCAAGGATGCTTTTGGCGCATCTCGGTGGACTCCCGAATTGGCGCGCCCGGATCAATTTCCAAGCCAAGAGTTACGAGCAGCTCTTTAGTCCGGACGACACGCTGGAGTTTGTCGTGGACCCCAATACCGAATATCGGTACTCGGGAGAGGGATACGTCCTGCTCCAACAGGTGATAGAGCACGTGACGGGCAAAGGCCTGAATGAGCTGGCGGGAGAAATAGTGTTCGGCCCGCTGGCGATGGCTAGAAGCAGCTTTCTATACGACGA
>JADFPO010000111.1:2659-10897 GCA_022562295.1 Gemmatimonadota bacterium | reverse complement strand
CCCGTCGTCGTGATCGCGCACGTGAAAGAGCGGCCCCCGCTCACCTCGGCGAATTGCAGGCCTCCTGCCACGGCAACAGGCGTGGAGGAGTTGGCGAAGGTGTTGTCGCCCAACTGCCCTTGGCCGTTCTGGCCCCAGCAGTAGGCGGTACCGTCGGGCGTAAGCCCGCACGAGTAATTACCACCAGTCGTGATGGACGCGAACGTGAGACCACCGGTTACCTGGATCGGACTCACTGAAGTATTGGTCGTTCCATCCCCCAATTGTCCGCTGCTGTTCTGGCCCCAACAGTACGCCACACCGCCATCGGCAATGGCACAGCTGTGATTGTCTCCGGCAGCGATGGTCGTCGCCGTGTTGGGAACGGTGACGGTGATGGCGGCCGTTGCCGGCGTGGCGATACCGTCATCAGCGGTGATCGTGGCCGTACCCAATCCAAAAGCCGTGACCAGTCCGTTGATGTCGACGTCGGCGATCGAGGCATCCGACGTGGACCACGTGATGGGCGACTGCGTCTCGAGCGGATTGTTGTTCGCGTCGAGCGATCCGCCGATGAGTTGGAGGGTTTCCCCGATCGCGAGCGAGGCGGAGTTCGGGACGATGGCGAAGGCAACGGCCACCTGGCTCACGGTGATCGCGGCGTTGGCCGTTAAACCCTGCACCGCCGCCGAGATGGTGGCGCTGCCGTTCCCCGTCGACGTCACGTTGCCACCCGGATCCACCGTGGCTACGAGATCGTCGGTGCTCGCCCAGGTGAACGGCACGTCGCTGATGGCCGTCACGTCGGTTGCGTTTTCGTCTGTGACGATGGCGGTGATCAGTTGGGTCGATCCCAACGCGTCGAAGGTGTGGCTGGTTGGCGTGACCGACAGGACGACGCCGCGACTGGCGCGCCCGATCAGGCCCGCGTCTCCTATAATGAAAAGAGACGGGTTCGGCGTTCCGCGTACGCCTTGCAGTGTTCCCGTGTACGGCGAGCTGAGGGCGCTCCACGTTATGCCGTCGAAGCGAAGCACGGTCCCGTTGGCACCAACCGCGTACACGTCCGACGACGACGTGCCCCAAACGCCGAACAGGTCGTCGGTAACGCCGGACGTCATAATTGACCAGATGGTGCCGTTGTAACGCAAGATCACCCCGCCGGTCCCGACCGCAAACACATCGGAACCGTTGAGACCCCAGACGTCGCGCAATCCGGCGACCGTGCCACTGGTCATCGCGGCGAAGGTGGTTCCGTCCCAATGCAGAATGGTGCCGGCGTCGCCAACGAAAAAGACATCAGACGCGCTCGATCCCCAAATGCCGTACAACGCATCGGCGGTCACGGGGGCTACCGCTCCCCAACCTGACGCGTCCTTGTGGATGATCTGCCCGGCCACACCCGCCGCCCACACGTCGTCGGGCGCTGCACCCCAGATCGTCCGCATGGTGTTGCCGAACCCACTGGTGGAGGTCGACCACGCCGAACCGTCGTAGTGAATCACACCGTTGCTCGCCGTGGCGAACACATCGGTAGAAGACGCACCCCACACCGCTTCGAGATCGAAAGTGGTATTGCTCGTCTGCGACGACCACGCCGATCCGTCGAAGTGCCGCACGGTTCCCCCGGTGCCCACTGCAAACACGTCGTCGGAGGCCGTGCCCCACACGTCGCTCAAGACGACGGTGGTGCCGCTGGGGTCGGTGCTCATGAGATTGACGGGTGTGGCGCCGGTGATCGCCACATTGACCAAGGCGTAGCCCAAGGTGCCGTCGAGTTCCGCCGCAATCGTCGCCTGGCCGCTGGCCAGGACCGTGATTTGGCCGGTGGTCGCGTTTATTGTGGCGACATTGGGATTGAGGCTCGACCAGGTGAATGCTGCGCCGGGAATGGGGTTGGCGTTGGCATCATTCGCGGTGGCGGTGAACGTCAAGCCCGCACCGGTGGTCGTGGCGTTGGTGCCGTTCGGTGCGACGGTGATCGTGGCGGCGAGCTGCCGCACCGTGACGTCCGCCGTGCCGGACATGCCGGAGATGTTCGCCGTGATCGTGACCGTGCCGTTGGCCACGGCCGTGACGAGGCCCGTGGCGCTGACGGTGGCGATGAGGTCGTCGCTGCTCGTCCAGCTGAAGATGTCGCCGCTCGCGACCACGGTGCCGGCGGCGTCGCGCACCTCACCGCTCAGCTGGACCTGCTCGCCCAAGGCGTTCAGCTCGCTCGGACCCGGCGTGACCACGACCGTGGCGCCCCGGGTGCCCAGTTGGATCATCCCGCCGTTACCCACGGCGATCACGTTGCCGTTCGGTGTCGAGAAGACCCCGAGGAGGTTGTCGATCGCGGTAGACTGAATCGCGTTCCAGTTCGTACCGTTGAAGTGGACAATAGTCCCAGTTTCGCCGACCACGTACACGTCGTCCATGGACGTGCCGTGTATCGCCCACAGGCCCGGTGATGCGGGAATCGATTGCGGTGCCCAAATCGTCCCATTGTAGCGGAACACCTCACCGGCACTAGTCGCCGCGAACAAATCGGTGCTGCGGGGTCCCCACACCGCGGTGAAATTGTTTACGGTCGGTGATGCTTGAGTGACCCAGCTGGTGCCGTCGTAATGGAGGATTTGCCCGAAATCGCCAACGGCCCATACGTCGTCGCTGGCAAATCCCCACAGCGCGGCCACGTGGTCGATCGTGCCGGTGGGTTCGACCGCCCACGCCAGCCCGTCGTAGTGCACGATGATGCCGGTGCCGGCGACGCTGCCGTTACCCCCGACCGCCCACACGTTGTCGAGGCTGCTGCCCCACACGTCCCAGAGGTCGAGGCTGGTCGGAGACGGACTCTCGGCCACCCAGTTCTGGCCCATGTCGCCGGTTTCCATGATGAGGCCGCCGTTGCCAACCGCCACCAGCGAGTACTCATCGACACCCCAGATGGCGCGAACGGCGTCCGTGGCGGGATTGGTTTGCGCCGCCCAACCGGTCCCGTTGTTGAACAACACGGTGCCCGTTTGCCCCACCACGTAAACGGCGTCCTTCCGTTCCGCCCACACGTCGCGCAGGATCTGGGCCGTGCCCGATGCTTGGGGGTGCACGTCCCAGAAATTCGCTTCGATTGTCGTCACGTCGTTGACGGTGACTACGGCATACCCCTCAACTCCGTCGGCCTCGGCCGTGATGACCGTTTGGCCGTGACCGACGCTTCGGGCCAGACCCGTATCGTCGACGTCTGCCACATAGGTGTTGGCGGCGTACCAGTTAATAGGCTTTCCTGGAATCAGGACGTCCTGATCGTCAAATGCTTCGGCCATAAACGCCGCGGTCTGGCCGATGCCGTCGATGACGTTCCCGGTCGGTGTGATGACCACCTTCGCCGCCGAGACGTTGGTCACGTCGATGGTGGCGGTGCCCGATATGCCCTCACTCTCGAACGTTATGGTGGCGGTACCGAGGGATTGGCCGGTCACCAAGCCGGTGCCGTCCACGGTGGCGATGACATCGTCGCTGCTGGACCAGATAGCCTCCCGGCCGAACAACTCGACGTCGAACTGGTCGAACGTCCGTCCAGTGAGGTCCACTGTCGATCCTGGCAGGATGGCGGCGGACGGCGGATCGATCTGCACGCGCGCGACGGGCTCGGCGTTGACCGTGATCAGCAGCTCGTAATGTCCAACGCTGCCGCCCAAGAAGCTGGTCACGCGAATGAAGTACGTGCCGTCCACGGGGATCGTGACGTCAGACACGCGCGACTCGACGGTTGTGCCGTCTCTGTCATCATTGGTTTCGATCACGGTGAGGCTGGGATCGTATATATCCACCACCGGGTCTAGCGGCGAGGGACCCGAGGCTGCCGAGATGACTTCCAATGCTGCACCCGACGGCGGAGACGACAACGACTCGGTCAGCACATCGACCGTTAGTGTCGCGTCGGTGGTGAGGTCGATGGCAAACCAATCCTCATCGGTTGCCGGGTAGATGTTGAAATTGCCGTATTGACCGTTTGCCCCGCGGCCGACACCGAGCGACGGCGCAGTCGTGTTGTCGTCGCCAGTGGGATTGATATCTGCCACCACGTCTACCAATACGGGGTCGCTGGGTTTGGCCTGCGCGGCCGACACGTTGTTGTTCTCCGCTCGCACGCGCATCCAGTTGGGTCCCAGCGTACCAGCGTTTATGATGACGCTCGTGCCGGCCGTTGAAAGCGTAGTAGGCGCAGAGAAGCTCGGGTCCGTATCCAGCTCGAAGAAATAGCCGGTGGCGGATGGAACCGCCGAATAGTCGACGACAAAAGAAAACTCCGACGTCTGAGCCGGAAGGGTCGGATCAATGACGGGCAAGAACGACCCGAAGGGAATCGTCGCGGTGCTGGTTAGGTCCTCTTGGACCCGCACGCCCGACGTGGTTCCGAATTCCGAGACGAGTGGCCCACCGAGGTCGGTGTCCATGCCCCACACCTGAACGGTATAGGTACCCACCGCCAAATCCGGGATCGTGACGTCGAGACTCCCGTCGGCGTTGGGGCTGTAATCCTGAGAGAAGGGCGTGGGGCCTTCGATGATGACGCGCAGGATGTCTCTTCGGGGCACCTGGGCTTGGGCAACCTGTGCCAGGACTTCGTCCGACGCACTCCCGGAGTCCACGACGGGGAGGGAGTCACCCGCCTTCGGGGTGACCGACTTGGTCCTCCCTGAGTTGGCCGCCTCGTTCGTGGCAGCTCGCGACCCGGTTGCCGGCTGTGCCTCCTCGAGGGGCACGATGCGCAACACGAGCCGTCCCGTTCCGTCGAGACCGGTCGGGTCATCCTTACATGCCAGTATTGCTGTCGTCGAGAGTACGGCCAGAGAGACGAGCTGCCTAAATGTCAGTCGCCGCACGGACTGCATAAACCTTCCGATCAGCGAGGCTCGGTCGGTACTCAATCCTTATACCTCGCCTATCGTCCCGGGATCACGATTCGGATGCTTCCAACACCGCTGCCGCCATTCACTGGAGGACCGTTCGGACCGTTCTCCTTGGGTTTCAAGAGAAACGCCGCCGCGGCCCCGCCTCCGGCCAGCAGAAGAACCACTGCGATAATCGCGCCACTACCGCCGCCGCCACCCTGCGGGCTGATCTGCGCCCCCGGTGGTTGCGGCTCCTCGACCGGCGCCTCTTGTTGGGCGAGGATCGCGGGCGTCAGCAGCAGCTGATTGGCCACACCGGCTTCCATGGTCACCGTCGTCGAACTCTGCACCGCACCGCTGGCCACCAACTCGACTTGGTAACGGCCCTGCGGGCCGGAGAACGTGAAGGGCAGGGTGTTCTGCTGAGTCAATTCGGGCCAATGCCAGTCCTCCAGCGGCGATATGCGCGCGGTGGCGTTGGTCATGTTCGATCGCAGCGCGACCGTGCCGTAGAGGTGTTGCTCGGCCCGCGCCACTTGAATGGCCGTGAGCAGCGACCCGGTAGCCAGGTTGCGCCTGGCTTGCGTGGCCATCGAGGAAATGTCGCTGGCGCGGACGGCACCGGAGCCCTGCGACGCTACACCGACGATCTCACCGGCTCGATTGATCACCGGCGCTCCCAGCTGTCCCAGTGCAGTGCTGCGAGAGAGGGTGAGCGCTCCGGTGCTGGGCGCGGCCGTGATGCGGGCACGCATCGTCTGCGTCGTTCGGCAATTCGGCTGCCCCACCACCCACACGTAGTCGTTCTCCCCGGGGTCCTCGCCCACCGGCATGTCACCGGCACGCTGCACCGGAATGTGCAGCACGGCCAAGTCGCTGGGGACATCGTACGCAGCGATCCGAACGCGGGCGCTCACCCGCTGGCCGTCCGACAGCACGACCTCGATCGAATCGGCTCCGCGGATCGCCCGGTAGCTGGTGAGCAAGAGATTCGTCGCCACGAAGCCACCCACGCGGCACGGCTGGGCGAACCCGAAGTTGTGCGGCTCAATACGAGCCACGAGACCGAGACTGGCAGTGGATATGTCCGCTGGGAGAACTGAGTCCGGAGTCACGGCCGGCCGGGCCTGCGGTTGCTCGATTTCCGGGGCCTGGACGGAGATCACTATCGTGGAGCGAATGTTGCCGGATATGGCCTCGATCTGCGCTATCCCCGGCGACACTGCGGTGATCGTGGCAAAACCAGGTGCGGCGGCGTTGAAAGAAACCGTGGCAACGTCCAGGTTGGTCGAGACCCAGGTGAGCTGTACGGCCGTGATGATCGGATTACCCCGCTGGTCGAACAGGGTGGCTACCACGGTTGCCTGTTCACCAACGGTTAGGCTGAGATCCGGTGGTAGAACCTGGATCTCAGCCACCTGGGCGGCGGCCGGCCGGGCCACTCCTGCCAATGCCACCAACAAACACGGCACAATCCAGCGTCTACGGAGCATGAACTTTTCCCCTAAGTCAGAATGGGGCTGTCGTTTAGCCTAACATGCAGACGAGTACACGGCTCTGCAAGGAGGGGTTCGGAGCCCAGCAAAACCGGTGGTTGAGGTGCCTAGGGCCTCTGAGTCACCGGGCTCCGGAACAGCTGTCGCACCCATTGTAGCGGGCCTCTCGAGCCGGCCCCACGGGCGGCCCGAAGGGCCTCGAGATATGCCCCGGCCGAAGGAAACCGGTCGTCCGGGTCCCGGGCCGCACCACGATGGAGCACCTCTAGGATTCCCTCGGGGATGTCCTCTCTGAAGCGGTGCACGTCAGGGAGGTCACCGGCCGCCTTTCGTGCCAAGACCGCCTCGATGCTGCCCTCCGAGAATGGCGCTCGGCCCGTGAGAGCTTGGAATCCGACTACGGAAAGGGCGTAGAGATCTGCCCGACGGTCCACTGGCTCTCCGAACATCTGCTCGGGGGCGGCGTACTCTGGTGTGCCGGAGTGAGAGTGCCTGCTGCGGGCGTGCTCACCGTGCAGAGCCAGGGCCAGGCCGAAGTCCGTGATCTGCACTCCGCCGTCACGTCCGTCGATGACGATGTTCTCGGGTTTGAGATCGCGGTGAACCAGGCCCTGTGCGTGGGCATGTTGTAGTGCACCCAACGCTTGCTCCATCATCGTGGTCCAGCGATCGAGTGGCATGGGGCCCTCGATCTCGAGCAGTTGAGCGAGGTTGGGGCCGGCTATGTACTCCATCGTGTACCACAACAGGCCGGCGCGGCTTCCGATCCCGTAGATGCTCACGATGTTGGGGTGATCGAGCTTGGCCGCGAGTTGAGCTTCAGTGCGAAACCGTTCCACCACTTCAGGGTTCGTCGTCAGATAGGGATGGAGGACCTTGAGCGCCACCTCTCTCTCCAAGCTCAAGTCTCGCACGCGGTAGACGCTCCCAAAGCCTCCGACGCCGAGTTCATCGAGCAACTCGTACTGGTCCCCGAGGGCTCGACGCAGTTGCCCCTCCCACGCTTCTGGATCTTGCTTGGCCGTGCTCGCCGGAGGGACTCCGACGGGTGTCTCGAACTCCCCCATCACCGACGCCAGGTGCTCCGCCATCTCTGCCGCGCTGAAGTATCGATCGCGGGGGTCGTGTGCCAGGGCACGCAGCAGCAGGCGATCGAGGATCTGGGGTGTGGTGCTGCGAAGCTCGCTGGGTGGCCGGATCTTTCTTGGGTCGGACGCCGGCGGCTGGCCGGTGATGGCGAAATACAGCAAAGCGCCCACGCTGTAGATGTCGCTCGCAGGTTCACCGTAATGACCGTGCCAGGTTTCCGGGGCCAGAAACGAGACTGCGGATTCTTCCTGATCGGGCTCCGCCAACTTGAGGCAACGGTTGGCGTATCTGAGATCGGTAACGACCGCCCGCTGTGTCCGGTCCATCAACACCGTGGTCGGAATGATCCTGCGTAGAACGATCTGTTCGGAGTGAGCGTATTCCAGCGCCGAGAAGAGATCTCGGGCGAGACGCAGGACAAACGGAATCGAGCGGGGCCCACGGGCAACCGCGTGTGCCAGACTCTCGCCTTCGATCCACTGCACTACCCGGTAGGCCCAATCGCCCTCGTAACCGGCGGCATATACGCTCCGAAGGGAGGGGTGATCCAGCGCGGCCATCAGCTCGGTCTCCGCCTCGAACCATCGGCGGTTCTGACCGCCGGGAACGAGATGGAGGCGCAGCCCGGCACGGCGTTTCAGCACCACGTCGCGCGCCACAAAGAGTACCCTGGTCGGCGAGCCTGACACGACGCGCTCCAACTCGAACCGTCCCTCGAAGACGCGCTCCGCATGGGAGAAGAGTTGCGCCAGGTCGACCGGCGAGAGGACCAGCGTCTCGGTTGTGATTTCTCGAGT
>JADFPO010000111.1:0-2559 GCA_022562295.1 Gemmatimonadota bacterium | reverse complement strand
TCCAATTATTCGCACCCGCCAGTTTGACGCTGGGAAGATAGCGCGGTTGGGAACCGGTGGCATGAAGGTCGTGGTCCGTCTTCCCTGCCACGGGATGGGACCCTAATTTCCCGCCTATGCCGTATCTCAGGCTGCAAAATATCCGCTCGGGTGAAAAGATCGAGTTCGAGCAGACGGTGGTTCGCGTTGGGAGAGCCCCCGACCTGGAAATGACCCTGGCAGGTGAAGCCAGCGAGGTCGTTTCGGGGAACCATGCGCGGCTCTCGTTTCAGGGAGGCGCTTGGGCGCTCGAGGACGGCGGCAGCACCAACGGCACTTTCCTCGATGAGCGCCGGCTCACCCCGGGTCAACGGGTGCCGATTGAAGTCGGGAACCTCATCGGCTTTGGGCAGGCGGGACCGCGGTTTCTGGTTGAAATGGCCGCTGAGCGCAAGCTGGCGCCCACCCTTGTGGAAGGACAGCCCGCCGTTTCTCCCAACGACGAGACGGTTCCAATGGAGGGGTTGCCGGCCTTGCCCGCCAGTACCCCGGCTCCCCTTCCGCTCCCTTTCGAACGCAAAATCAGGATCCTCTTGCGCGAAGACCGTACGGGAGCCGAGGTGCAAGCGGAAGGTGTCCGGCTCCGAATCGGGCGGGGACGCGAATGCGAACTCCGGCCGGTCCAAGAGGGCGACGTCACGGTTTCCAGGGTCCACGCCGAAATTGTGCTCAAACCGGACGGGGCGGTGGTCTTGCGCGACGCCCATTCGAGGAACGGTACGTTCGTCAACGGCGAAGCCCTGAAAGCCGAGTACGAGATCCAGGAGGGAGATTACATCGTTCTCGGCAACGAGGGACCACGGCTCGTGGTCGCCGAGCTTGCCGGCGGCCGCAAGACGAAGCCCAGAGCGGAATCGCCTGCTCCGTCTCCCTCCACCGACGAGGCGGCGGGAGAGATGGTTTCCGCGGCGGGTCCCGAAAAGCCGCGTCGGAGTTTTGGTGGGAAGGGACGGACGGTGTTCGTACGGGAACTCGTGGAAGAAACCTCGAAGAAGAGTTCGGCCACGCTTCGCAAGGTGGTTTGGGGGTTCACGTCTCTGCTGGTGATTGGCGTGGGAGGCGCGTACTGGTACACCGACCAGCGGGCACGGGAGACTGAGGCAGCCCTCGAGGTGACGGCCGTGGAACTCGAGCGGCAGCGCCAGGCCCTGGCGGCCCAGCAGGCCATTGCCGACTCGGTACAATTGGCGGCGACGGGGGAGTACGAACGTCTGCGGGAGGATCTCGATCAAGCCCGATTGAGTTCGGCACCGGCGGCGGTTGTCGACAGCCTGCGCCAAGCCCTGATCGAGGCGCAGAGGCGCACTGAGGCCCTCGAGCAATCGCTGCGCCGGGCCCAAACAGAGCTACACGGTCAGTTGGCCCAAGCGGATTCGATGCGACAAACACGAGCAGCCGAACTCGAGCGCCTGCGCACGGAGATGGCGGCGGCGACGCGCAACGCCGTTTCACGTGATCTGCTCGATAGCCTGCGACAGGCGGTACAGGACGCGGAGCAGCAAGTGTCCGGAATCGAAGAAAGAGTGCGTGCCGTACGCGGCGTGGATCTCGCGTCGGTGGCCCAGACGAATCAGGGCGCAGTGGGCTTGGTCTCGGCGTACGTTCAAGGGAAGATCTATGACGGGTCGGGCTTCGCCATAACCGGCTCCGGTTTCTTTCTCACCAACCGGCACGTCGTGCTTGTGAACGGGAGGCGGGCCGATTCGGTGTTCGTAACGATGGCCGACCAGCGCCGTATGACCCGGGCGGACATCGTCAATATCGCCCCGTTGAATGGGCCCGACATTGCCGTGCTCCAGATTCGTAACTACGGGGGGCCGCACGTTCCCCGACTCGACTGGAAGGGCACGAAAGCCAGGCAGGGAGAGCCGGCGGCACTCATCGGATTCCCGGCCGGATTGGCCGCGGCCCTCGATCGCACACAAACCATTCGCACCTCGATGGCTGGAGGCATTTTCAGTCAGGTGACACCCGACGAGATCCGATTTGACGGCTTCACGGTGGGCGGTTCTTCGGGCAGTCCTATTCTCAATGCCGCCGGAGAAGTGGTGGCGATCCACCGCGCCGGACTCGTCGAGGCCGCAGGGCTCGCCTTCGCCATTCCGGTGCGGCTCGCGATACCGCTACTGCCGCCGGCTGCCCTCGCCGAGGCAGGGATTAGATAGTTCCGGCCGGGCGAGGAAAAACAATCACCGCGGAGACCGCCGAGACCGCAGAGATGATTGGGGTGAATGACCACCCAGAACAGTCTCTGCGTTCTCTCGGTGAATAAGCACGACCTCTGCTACCTCCGTGCTATAGCATGACCTTGACAGACCACCAGATGGCTCTGTGGCTATCTCGATGGTGCGATAGTGGACTGGGTTTCGCCACGCTCCCGGGTGGTGGGGTCGAGCGCATCCCGCATGCTGTCGCCGATGAGGTTCGTTGCCACCACGGCGAGGACGATGGCGATCCCCGGAAACGTTGCGATCCACGGAGCGTGAACGAGCGCGTCACGGCCGGTGGCGATCATGCTGC
>JADFPO010000110.1 GCA_022562295.1 Gemmatimonadota bacterium | reverse complement strand
GGGGTGGGGGCGGGGGCCTCCAACGCGCTGAGTCGGAATACCGGAGGGTCTCACTCGGTGCCGGTGGCGGTGTCGAATCGCCACATCCATCTCTGCGAGGCGGACATTCACCGCCTCTTCGGTCCGAAACACCAGCTCACGTCTGATCGTCCGATCGAGCAGCCGGGCCAGTTTGCGGCCCATGAGCGACTGCGGGTTGTGGGCCCAGCGGGGGCCATCGCGGACGTACGGGTGGTCGGACCCGCGCGCAAGGCGACACAGGTCGAGTTGGCGGCGAGCGATGCCAAGGCGATCGGCGTCAGCGCCCCCGTCAGACCCTCCGGGGCCACTGTGGGGAGCGCGCCGGTGAGACTCGAGGGGCCCGCCGGAGCCATCGATCTCCCCGGCGGGGCCATCATTGCGGCGAGACACCTGCACGTCAGCGTCGGCGATGGAGCTCGGATGGGCCTGAGTGATGGAGATCGGGTGACGCTGCTGATCGGTTCGGGCGACCGCCGTGCCACCGTGCACGACGTGCTCGTTCGGCTCGGCAAGCGCCACGCGACCGAACTACACGTCGACACCGACGAGGCGCGGGCGTACGGTGTTGGTCGCGGCGCGACGGCGGTGCTCGTGGGGCGCGGGCGTGGGGGTGGGGGCGGTGGCGGTGGCGGGGGCGGGGGCCGGGCCCGTGCGATGCCGAACGAGGGTGGCCGGCGCGTGGTCACCGAGCGGGACGTGGAGGCGATCGCGGCAGCCGGTCAGTCGCTCTCGCGGGGCCCCGGATGCATCATCACCCCGGCGGCCATCGACCGTGCCAAGGCGTTCGGCATCTGGCGGGAGTGAGCTATCGAGACTTTGGAGGCGGGACGATCTGGTTCGCGTGCGGTGTTGGGTGCGCCAGATTGCCAGCCGCAGGGTGGAGTTTGGATATGCCGTGGAGCTCTGTTCCAACAGTCGCCTGCTCGCTACAGCGGCCACGTCGCTGATTGCGATTGACTCGAACCGTGTGCTCACCGCGATTCCCGCGCACGTGCGCGACCTCCTCGTGCCGGTACCCGATCCGATTCGCCTTTAGGTTCTTGCTGGTCGTCGGAGTCGCGACGCCGGCTCGGGCGCAAAACGAGGCCTTGGTCGAGCCGTTGGCGGGGATTCTGGCGGCCTCCGACGCCCGCCGCTTTACCGGCCCGTTGTTTCGTGCGGCCGCCCGGCATCCAGACCCCATCGTGCGTCGTCACGCGGCGTTGTCGATGGGGCGGATCGGCAACCCGGCTGCGATCTCTATTCTGCTGCGTCTGTCCTCGGATCCCGATACGGTCGTTCAACGGGACGCCCTCTTCGCGATCGGCTTGCTTGCCGTTCCCGAGGCGTTGGATCGCCTGCGCGACATCGTGCTCAACACCCCGTCACAAGACCAAGGCAGCGCCCACGCCGAGGCCGTGGCGGCGGTGGCCAAGACCGGAGGACCTGACGCTGCCGCGATCGTCCGCGAGTTGTTGAACAGGTGGGTTGGAATCGCGACGACCGATAACGTCCCTTCCGTCGTCGAGCGCGCGTTGCTCGAGGCGTGGCGACTCGGGTCGGCGGCGCCCATTCTCTTGATCGCGCAGTTCACGCAAGCCGCCAGTGCCGAACTCAGGTGGAGGGCGGTGTATTCGCTGGTCGCGTTGCGGGCGACGTCGGCTTCCAACGCGCTGCTTCGCACCGCCGCCGACCCGCTCCCGCTGGTACGAGCCTTAGGGGTGGCCGCACTCACGGCGGACTATGCGGATGACGCGGGTCTCGATCGTCGAGGCGTCGGCGCCCGGCTGCGAGGATTGGTGAATGATTCTGATGCCGGTGTGCGCATAGCCGCACTCACGGCCTTGGGGACCTACGGCACCGGTGCATACGTGTCGCTCGCCGCCGACCGCGCCGCCGATACACATCCCAATGTTCGAGTGCAAGCGTTAGCGTCGCTCGGAAGGATGACCGGTCAGGCCGCGATCGACGCGCTCACGCATCGGCTCGAGGGGGGGATCTTCGCGACCAGGCGGATGGCGTTGCTGAGTCTGGCACAGGTTGCGGGCGTGGGCGCTCTGCCCACGATACGAGCGTCGATGGCTGACAACGATTGGCGACGGCGGTCAGCCGCGGCCACCGCTTTGGGCAGCCTGCCCCTGAGCGCGTCGCGAGTACATCTCGAGTCGCTGCGGCGCGATCCGGACGAGCGCGTCATGGCGAGTGCCCTGCAAGCGAGCCTTCGTTCCAACCCGAGGGCCGCCGATTCGTTAGCGCGCCTGTACGCCTCGCACGACGATCCGGTCGTCCGACAGATCGCCATCGGCGCGCTCAGGGCAAGGGCGGATACGGGCCATGTCCGCCTGCTGGCCGACGCGTTCGAGATCGGGCGCGCCGATCGTACGTCCTCCGCCCGGGTCGAGGTGATCGCAGCGCTCGGGCGCATATCGCAGCAGGGTTCCTTGGGGACGGCGTTGATCGCCGGATGGTTCCTCAGCCGATATCCCTCGTCGGAGGATTACCTCGTTCGCCGAGCGGCGGCGCGTTGGCTTCCGGCCGCGGCCGATCTGTGGGGGCCATCACGACCGATCGACACCGGCCGCGGCATTGCGGATTATCGCGATCTGGCGCGAACGGTCCTTGCAGCAGAGAGAGGTGCCTCTCGCACGGAGATCGTCTTCGAAACCGACCGGGGCGATCTCGTCGTGGAATTGTTTCCCGCCGATGCGCCCTTCACGGTACAGTCCTTTCTCCGGTTAGTGGACCGGCGCCACTTCGATGGCCTCGTCTGGTATGCGGTCGAGCCGGGTGTGATGGTCGCAAGCGGAGATCGAAGGGGGGACGGCCTCGCCAATGTCGTGGCACCGGTGCGCGACGAACCGAGCGCCCGTCCGTTTCAGGCGGGGAGTCTCGGCCTGGTGTTGGATGGTCCCGATACGGGCGGGAATCGTTTCTTCATCACCCTGCGCCCGAGCCCGGGATTGGCGAGCACCCACACCGCATTTGGTCGGGTGGTGGTTGGGCTGGATCTTCTGGACCGGCTCACGCTAAACGATCGTATCCGCAGGGTCAGGCGGCGGTGACCACCCAGCTCTGCCCAAATTTCTGATGTAGCGTGTGAATGTGCAGGCACCATGTTGAAGCCGCTCCGGTGGACCAACGGCACACTCCTCAAACGATCGGTGGTAATTCGGTCTTTCCGCGTCATCCGCGTTGCTTCTCCGGGGCGGTGGCCCGGCGGAGGATGCGGCGTCAGATCAGGGAGAGGGCGTGTAATTCACCGCCGATCACGCGGATAGGTCGGATCGTCTCGGATCCCCACCCAGCACTCCACACATTCGAGCGAGAAGAACATCGTTTACCCCCAAATCCCTGGAAGAACCTAAATTTGTATCATGCGGTGTCTTAAGCCAGTATCGCTCGCCGGCTGGTTCACAGCGGTCCTGCTCGTCTCGAGCGGCTGCCGGGGTGGCCTGTCCAGCATTGCCCCCGAGGGTTTCGCGCCCGCGCCCTCATCGACGGTAAGGGGGTGGATCAGGAGCCTGACTCCCAGCCGACCGCGGCTCTACCAGATCCAACCGTGGCGCTACCGGAACGAGCGGGGAGCCGCCGCCGGCCGAGCCAGCATTCGCGTGGTGCCGCCGGATTCCCTTCGGTTCGACTATCGGGGGCCGTTCGGCCGCGCCGGGAACGCGGTGATCGTCGGAGATTCCGCGCTTTGGGTCGCCGGGGCGGATGACTTTGAAGGCCTCCTCACGTTCGCGCCGCTCTTGTGGACCGCGCTCGGCATACCGCCGATGCCCCCGGAATCGGCCCCTCTCTTCAGTTTGGTTGGCGACGATTTCCGCGCATGGCGGTATATTTTGGCGGGAGATACGCTCGACTTCATCCTGACCGGATCCCCGCCGGTCCGCCTGCGCGGTGAAATCCGCCGGGAAGGGCGAGTGCTCGGACAGGTCGCGGTCGAGTTCGACGTGGTCACGGGTTTGCCGGTAAAGTCCCGGATGGATTTCTGGGACGTTTCACGCTTCGAGTTCACGATACGATCGGTTGATACGCTTGCGATATTTGACTCAACGATTTGGGAACAACGGTAGGTTGTCTGCCGTCATACTGGGCGCCCTGCTTCAGAGCGGGTGCTTTTATGGCTTCGCTGGCGGCGGGCTCCCGCCGCATATCCGCACGATAGCGATCCTACCGTTTGACAATCGAACCGGCGAAGTGGCATTGACGCAGGAAGTGGCGGAAGCCGTCCGTCAGGCGATGGAAAACAGGTTGGGTTTGCGCGTTGCCGGCGAGCAGCAGGCCGACGCGATCGTACGAGGCACGATTATGAGCTACGAGGCAGACCAGCCCCTGTCGTTCCAGCAACGGGAGGGAGAGAATCTGACCGTGACCCGTCGTTTGGTGCAGATCTCCGTCTCGGTTGAGATCTACGACGTTCGGGAGGACCGTATGCTCTGGCAACGTGCTGGTCTCCGCGTCGAGGGCGAATACGAGCCGCCCGGTGAGGACGAGCGCAAGGGTCGCGAGCTGGCGCTCGAGCGCCTAGTGTTGGACATCGTCGATGGTGCTCAGTCGCAGTGGTGACCGCGAGACACCACCGGTTGAACCAGCGTGGGGCCGGCCGCACAGGGTGTCTGCTCACCCTCCTGATCGTCGTTGCCGTCGCGTACTTCGGCATGCCGATCGGCGGCACGTACGTCCGGTATTATCGCTTCAAGAACGAGATGCAAACCCAGGCCCGGTTCGCGCCGAGCATCAACGATGGCACCATTCGACGTCGCTTGTTTCTGAAGATCGACGAGCTGGGTATTCCGGAAACGGCGAAGCGAATACGGATTCGTCGCTCGAGCCGGCCGCGCGAGATTCAGATTTCGACCAACTGGCCGGAAACTATCGTGCTGCCTTTCTATTCCTGGGTCATCACGCTTCGTCCGGAAGTGCGCCAACCATTGTAGCCGATCGCCTGCCGGGTCCGCCGGGAGTCCCGCGGCCTTGGTGTGTGTTTCTTGGAGGAACCCCCAGCCAACATGCGAAACGAGCCGAATCGTGTCTCGACATGACGGGCGTGCCAACGACGAACTCCGGCCCGTAACGTTGCAGCGTGGCACCAACCCCTATGCGGAAGGCTCCTGCCTGGTCCGCATGGGGGATACGCACGTGATTTGTACTGCCAGCGTCGAAGACCGCCCTCCGCCGTGGCGAGTCGGGTCCGGGCTCGGTTGGGTGACGGCCGAGTACGCCATGTTGCCACGCGCCACTACGGAGCGCACGAGTAGAGAACGCCGCGGCGCCGGGGGGCGCACATCGGAAATCCAACGGCTCATCGGCCGAAGCCTGCGTGCCGCGCTGACGACCTTCGCGTTCGGCGAGCGAACTGTGCGGATCGACTGCGATGTGCTGCAAGCCGACGGTGGCACCAGAACGGCGGCGATTACGGGTGGGGTCGTAGCCCTCGCGGACGCGTGTGCCTGGTTGGCGAATGAATACGGCGTAGCAAACCCTTTCGGGCGTCTGGTCGCTGCGGTGTCGGTCGGCGTGATACAAGGGGAGGCCATGCTCGACTTGTGCTACTTGGAAGACAAACACGCCGACGTGGATGCCAACATCGTGATCGTCGAGCCCGATCGGTTTGTGGAAGTGCAGGGAACGGGTGAGAACGACACCTTCGATCGCTCACAACTGGACACCATGCTCGATCTGGCTTCTGCCGGGGTGCAATCGCTGTTCCGCGAGCAGCGCAACGTCATGCAAGCCTAATGCGGAAGTTGCTCGTGGCAACGCGCAACGTGGGTAAGAAGCGCGAGATCCGATCTCTGTTGGGACACTTGCCCTATGAAATCGTCTTTCCTGAAGACGTGGGGTTGTACGAGACGCCTGAAGAGCAGGTGCTCGAGACAGAGCAGACCTTCGAGGGAAACGCGCGCAAGAAGGCCGAATATTTCCAAAAACGAGCGCGGGTGCCCACGGTGGCCGACGACTCGGGAATCGAGGTCCTGTCGCTTGGCGGACTCCCGGGTGTACGGTCACGGCGATTCGCCATGGCGGCGCCGGGCCAAGATATCGACCTTGCCAACAACAACGCGTTATTGCAACGCTTGGCCGGGGCGCCGACCGACCGGCGTGGCGCGCGCTTTCGATGCGTGGTAGTACTGCTCCGGGACCGGGGGGCCGTACCGCGGGTGTTCGAGGGGAGCTGCCGCGGTAGAATCGAGACCGAAGCGAAAGGGACTGGTGGCTTTGGCTATGACCCGTTGTTTTACTCGTACGATCTGGAGAAGACGTTTGGGGAGGCTTCCCAGAAGGAAAAGGACGGGGTGAGCCATCGGGGTGAGGCGTTCTCGGCCTTGGCCGATTGGTTGGAGGCTCATCCCCTCTAGATCGACAACGCGGTGGAACGGATTATGCCGCTACTTTGGGTGCTGCCATGCGCAAATATGTTCTTCCGCTCGCGATCGTCGTCGCTGCGGCATCGATCGGATGTGGTGATGCGATGACCGACGCGACGAGTCGGCTCGAGAAGTACGCCACGTTTCGCCTGACGGCCGATTTGAGTTCGCTCACCGAAAATCAGCGGCGCATGATTCCGATCTTGATCGAGGCCGCTCAGGAGATGGATGAAATCTTCTGGCAGCAGGCGTACGGCAACCGGGATTCGCTGTTGATGACTATCGAGGACGCGGCCCTCCGGCGCCTGGTGGAAATGAATTATGGGCCGTGGGACCGGCTCGACGGGGACGCGCCACTGCTTCCGTCGGTGGGGCCCAAGCGCCCTGGCGCGAACTTCTATCCGGCCGATGCCAGCCGAGACGAACTGGCGGCAGCGTTCGAGGCCGATACGGACGAAGCCAGGGAGCTGGGCAGCCTGTACACGCTCGTGCGGCGTGCCTCCGGTGGGGAGCTCGAGGCGGTGCCTTATCATGAGGCGTTCGCCGAACCGACGGCGCGTGCGGCGGAGCATTTGCGGGAAGCCGCGCAACTCGCCGCCGATCCCGGGTTACGGCGCTATCTCGAGTTGCGGGCCGAGGCTCTCATGACCGACGACTACCGCGCCAGCGATGTGGCGTGGATGGATATGAAGAGCAACACCATCGATGTGGTGATTGGCCCGATAGAGACATACGAAGATCAGCTATTCGGCAGAAAGGCGTCGCACGAAGCCTACGTGCTCATCAAGGATCTCGTGTGGAGTGAGCGGTTGTCCCGGTACACTACGCTTCTGCCCGGCCTCCAACGCGGATTACCGGTTCCAGACCGCTACAAGCGGGAGGTTCCTGGTCGGGATTCGGAGCTCAACGCATATGATGTTGTCTACTATGCGGGCGAAGCCAATACCGGGGCGAAGACCATCGCCATCAACCTTCCGAACGACGAGACCGTGCAGTTGGAGAAGGGTACGCGCCGCCTTCAGCTGAAGAACGCCCTGCAGGCCAAGTTCGACAGCATTCTCGTGCCAATAGCCGGCATGCTGATCGCCGAAGATCAACGCGAGCACATCACGTTCGACGCGTTTTTCGCCAACGTCATGTTCCATGAGGTGGCGCACGGGTTGGGGATCAAGAACACCGTTACCGGTCGGGGGACCGTGCGGGAGGCGTTGCAGGAGCATGCGTCGACGATGGAAGAGGGGAAGGCTGACGTTCTGGGCATCTACATGGTGACGCAGCTCGCTGAGGAGGGCGAATGGACCGACAGTGACGTTCGCGATAATTTCGTCACGTTTTTGGCGAGCATCTTCCGCTCGGTCAGGTTTGGTGCGAACGATGCACACGGACGGGCGAACATGGTCCAGCTGAGCTTCCTGCAAGAACGAGGCGCCTTCACGCGCGACTCGGAGAGCGGTTCGTACCGAGTGGACTTCGATCGGATGCGCGAGGCCATGGCCGCCCTTTCAGAGGTGATTCTCACCCTGCAAGGAGACGGCGACTACGAAGCCGTGGGAGATCTGTTGCGGAATCATGGCGCGATTACACCACAAGTCCAGGAAGATCTCGACCGACTCGCCACGGCGGGAATCCCGATAGACATCGTGTTCGAGCAGGGGCTCCACGTGCTCGAGGGCTCGTGAGTGACGAGTCGGTCGGCGGAAAAAAGTTCCTGTATCGTGCGGCAGGTTTTGCAGTCTGCGGCGTGGCGGAACACGAAAGGAATGCCGCCCCTGGTGACATAGAGCACAAAGGGCCGGTGCTATGAAACACCGGCCCTTCATTTGGCAGCGGCTCGCAGGGTCAAACCGAGGTTAGGTTCGAATTTGAATTGTGCCACGGCGCCATCAACGGCGGCTGCTGGTATTTGTTAATGCAAGACCTATGCCAGTCGGAGGTGGTACCTGTGACCGACAGCGAGTCCGGGGGTACACCAATCCGCAGTGGTCGTGATTCCATGTCGGCGCCGCGCTACATGGATATTGCCACCTTCATGCGTGCCCCCGTCATCAGCGACATCTCGGCATTCGACATCGCCATGGTCGGCGTCCCCTACGACGGAGCGGTAACCAACCGACCAGGAGCCCGGCATGGCCCTCGCGAGGTGCGGAACGCGTCGACCATGATGCGAGCGATCCACCCAACGACCAGGGTTAACCCGTACGAACTCTGCCGAATCGGTGACGCGGGCGACGTCCCCTTCACCCGCATTTACGACACGGAGGGATCCATCCAGGATATCGCGGAGTTCTTCTCCTCTCTCAGTCGCGCGGGTGTGACGGCGTTAGCCGTTGGGGGGGACCACTCGATCACGCTTCCCATCCTTCGCGCGATGGCGCGCGACCGGCCGGTGGGTCTGATTCATATCGACGCGCACACCGACACATGGGACGCGTTCATGGGATCCAGATACAGTCACGGCGCGCCGTTTCGCAGAGCCGTGGAGGAAGGGCTGATAGATCCCAAGCGGACGATCCAGATCGGGATTCGTGGGGCTCAGAACTCGACCGAGGGATGGGACTTCTCCGCATCGAGTGGGATGCGCGTCGTGTTCATGGACGAAGTGGCTCGCATGGGGATTGATGCCATAGGCGAGGAGGCGCGACGCATCGTGGGTGACGGGCCGACGTATCTGTCGTTCGACATCGACAGTTTGGACCCCGCGTTCGCCCCGGGGACAGGTACTCCAGAGGTCGGCGGGCTCACGGCGATCGAGGGTCAGGCGTTGATCCGGCAGTGCCGAGGTGTTCAGCTCGTGGGCGCGGATGTGGTTGAGGTGGCGCCGCCGTTCGATCCAAGCGGGAACACCGCGTTGGTTGCGGCGACCATGATGTACGAGCTGCTCTGCCTGCTGGCGGAGGCGCGCGGCCTGAATGATTGACTCTAGGGGCCACATTCACACGCGACTCGCTTGGCTCGCACTCGGCGCCGGCTGCGCATTGCTCGGGTGTGACTCCGGTCAGGCGGCCAAGGTGAGGCCGTTGGTTCGCGACAGCGCTGGCGTAACCATCATATCCAACGAGTCACCAGCGTGGAGTGACGGTGAGGGTTGGCGCGTAGCCGAGACTCCGGTGGTCGACATTGGAGTGGTTTCGGGGGATGCAGCGTACGAGCTGTTCCGGCCGCTGGGCGCTCTTCGGCTGAGTGACGGGCGCATCGTGGTTGCCAACGCGGGCACAAGCGAGCTGCGGTATTACGACGAGCGTGGGAAGCACCTGGGTAGCTCGGGCGGACGCGGTGGTGGGCCCGGCGAGTTCTTCGCGATGTCCTGGTTTGCCCGCACCGACGACGATTCGGTCGTTGTGTACGATCGCCGCAGCCGACGCGTTTCCTTATTCGACCCCGACGGGCGTTACCACAGCTCGGTAGCGCTGCCAGGCGGCGACTTTCCCTCCGTCCAGGGGCGGCTCTCGGACGGATCATATCTTGCACGGGTCGTGCCTCGCCGTGCGCGAGACGCCCCTCCCGAGCCCCTTGGCCGTGGGCGCGACAGCCTTTCCTTCTTGCGATATGGTCCGGATGGTGAGTTCCTGGACACGCTCGGCGTATTTCTCAGGCGCATCAAGCACGGGCTTGCCTTCGAGTTCATGGGGCGATCGCGTCGCGGAGCTATGACGATTCCCTTTACACCTAGTACGGTCCTGGCTGTGGCGGGGTCCAAGGTGATCGTCGGCACGAGCACCTCGTACCAAATCTCCCAGTTTACCCCGGATGGGGTCTTGATCCGGTTGATCCGGAAGCGCCACTCGCGCCTGCCGGTGGAGCCGTCCGACGTGGACAGCTTCCTCGACAGTCTCCGGGCCCAATATGCGACGGGCGGGCCGGAAGCGAAGACCCACGTGAAGATGAACGAGGAAACTCCGCCGGCCGACAGCATGCCCGCGTTCGACGATCTCATCGTCGATCGCGAGGGCAACCTTTGGGTATCCGCAAGCCGCCACCACGGTGACCCTTCGGTCCAGTGGGATGTGTTCGACACCGAGGGAATTTGGCTCGGTGTGGTGCCCGGGCCCGACGGCTTCCGCGTCACGGACATCGGGTCCGATTACCTACTGGGACTGTGGAAGGACGACTTGGAGGTCGAGCACGCCCTGCTGTACGAGTTGATCAAGTCGTGAGGTATAAGGGTGGAAGGCTAGTCGCCGCTCCCGGGCCCGTTGGCTCCATCGAAGCGCGGCTCGGCCAAGGTCGTTGTAGCCCGATGAGCTAGAACGGATTCGTCGCGAAGACGGAGAACTCGGGGATGAACCCACGGCTGTCCACCTTGAGGGCGCCCACGATTGCGTCGGCTATCTCCTGGGGGCGCAGCTTGTTGGCGGAAGCCTGTTGCTCACGGCCAATCTTTGATGCGAATTGGGTCATCACTTCGCTGGGGTTGACGAGCATGACACGCACGTCGTGCCGTCGTAGCTCGTCGCGCCAGCATTCGGTCATGCCCCTCAGGGCGAACTTGGACGAGCTGTACGCTGTACCCCCCCGCCCACCCTTGAGACCCGACGTGGATGATA
>JADFPO010000109.1 GCA_022562295.1 Gemmatimonadota bacterium | reverse complement strand
TGGCTCCAAGGAGCTGATCCGAAAGCTCAACAGGACCTTCGCCGGCAAGTACGTCGTCGCTTGGAGCGAGACGGACGGATCCCGATCCCGCAGGCGATCCAGATCGCGCTCGATGTGGCCGGGGCGCCGGATTACGCCCACCGTCGTTGGAGCGTGATCCATCGGGACATCAAGCCTGAGAACATTCTCTTGTCGGATCACCACGCGCTGGTCAACGACTTCGGCATCGCCCATGCGGTGTGCGCTGCACGCGGCGACACCCTGAAGCGCCCGAGCGTCACCGTGGGAACACCAGGGTATATGAGCCCCGAACAAGCGGTCGGCGTAGGTTCTCGTTTCGGCTGACACATTTCACCCCCGGACCCGTGTATCCTATCCCGCACAGCACGATAGCTTCGACACATCCTTGTCGAACGTCTGCGCCGCGAGCTTGATCCCCTCGGACAGGGTCAGGTAGGGGTGGAACGCGGATGTCAGGTTCTCGATCGTGAGTCCGAACTGGACGGCGAGCGCCAGTTCTGTAATCATCTCGCCCGCCTCCGAGGCCAGGATGTGGGCGCCGACGATCTTTCGTGTGCCGGCGTCGGCCACAAGCTTCACGAAACCACGCGTGTCGCGCGCCGCAAGCGCCCGGGGCACGTGCTCCAGCGGCAACTCTGCAGTAAGTGGCTCCGCCCCCTGGTACCGGATCTCCTCCTCAGTGAACCCCACTGAGGCCACCTGCGGATCCGTGAACGTGACCTTGGGTAGTGCCGTGAGATCCAACGGCCGCGTATTGCCGGTCAGAGCATTCTCAGCAGCCGTCGTCCCGCCGTAAGCCGCGACGTACACGAACATCGGCTCACCCGTAACGTCACCGGCCGCGTAGATATCGGGATTCGCGGTCTGCAGGTACTCGTTCACCACGACCTCGCCCCTCTTGCCCAGAGTTACACCGACATCATCGAGTCCGAACCCCACGGTGTTGGCGCGCCGGCCCGTGGCCACCAAGAGCTGCTCGGCCGTCGCGGTGCTGGCGCGGTCGTCCTGGCTGAAGCGTACCGTGTAACTCCCGTTCCGCTCGACGGCCTCGATCGTCACCCCTACGTGGATCTCCATTCCCTCAGCCGCTAGATACTCAGCCAGTGCGTTCCCGATTGCCGGATCCTCGACAGGGACAATTCGTGGCAACGCCTCGAGTAGCGTCACCTGCACTCCGAGTCGTAAGAACATCTGGGCCAGCTCGAGCCCGACCGCGCTGGCTCCGATCACGATCAGCGAGGACGGCAGCGTGTCCAGAGCCATGGCCGTGGTGCTGTCCAGATACCCTGCCTCGGCGAGTCCGGGTATCGGCGCTGCCCAGGGAGATGCCCCGGTGGTGATCACGAGTTTGCCAGCGGTGATTTGTCGCCCATCGGCGAGCGTAATGGAATTGCCGGATGTCACCGTTGCCCGTTGCTCGAACAGGGTCACCGCTTCGTAGGAGCGCAACACGTCGCGATACTTCGTCTCACGCATCCCGGTGACCAATGCGTCTTTATGGTCCCGCACGACCGGCCAATCCGGCTGACCGTTCGTGGCGGCAATGCCCTCGAAGGGGTGATGGGTGCGGCGGTGGTTCGCTTCCGCCGCGCGGATCAAGGTCTTGGATGGGACACACCCCACGTTCACACAGGTCCCCCCCAACGTGCCCAGCTCGGCCATCGCCACCCGGGCGCCCAGTTCTGCACCCTTGATAGCCGCGCCGAAGCCCGCCGACCCACCGCCGACGATGAGCAGGTCAAAGTCGCCATCCCCCCGAGAGATTGGCGTGATCGCATCGCGATCCGAACCTCCACGAATGAAATCACCAACCCCCTCAGTCGCCTCTGTGCCCTCTAAGCGCTTTATGTAGTAATCCGGGGCCTTCAGGAACACCTCTCGGCAATAGGGGCAACCGCAATAGGGGACTTCCTGCCCCGCATACTCGAACGTGAAGGTCAACTCTGGTGTTTTTTCTGCTAAGCAGGTTGGGCATACCACCAGATCCTTCGTTCGCTGGAGGTGTTGCTCGGGGTCAGCGGCGAACTCGTTCGCGCAGTCCTGGCAACAGAAATGGTATTCGGTGCCGTCGTAACCGTACGTAGCCGCCTTCTCTTTGCTGATTCCTAGCCTGACCAGGGAACAGCCGCAGTACGGGCAAATGAGCGTTTTCATCGCCTAATCTCCTGATCGTCGATGTTCGAGTTCCCTGAGCTTCAACCCCTGTCGCTCCATCGGCAGTAACGACTAGTCCAACTGGCTCGCAATCATCGCCCCAACTGGAGCTTCCAGTACTCGTAGTTCTCGATGGAGTAAACGTAGACCGCCTTGTTCTCGCCGCCGTGGACGCGGAGGTCCGCTCCTTGAAGATGCCGGTCTCCACTTTATCGCGTTTGTACTCGACGATTTTGGGGAGCGAGACATTCACCGACAGGATTCTCGTGGTCAGGCTCCGGGCTTTGGGAGCTGCACAGGATTACCGTCCAACATGTCGGGCCGGCCTCCTGCGGCCAGGCACTCGTTCCGTCCCAATCATCAGCATCGGTACCACAGGTGGCAAGAGTCGTGTCGCAGTAACGCGGTCTCCCGCGACCTGTGTTTAGAACCGGATCGCGGTCTTGATCTCCACCCCGCTCACTCGCGGCGTGATCGTCACCGATACGTTCTCACCACCGATGTCTTCCCAGCGTGGGCCGGACGTGACGTAACCGACGACCGCACCGATGACTGCGCCGGCCGCACCGAACATCAGTGCGCCGTCGCGCCGCTTGCCGCCGTCGGCGAGGACCTCGAGACACCCCATGGCACTGTCTTTCGCAATGCCCTGTGGTAAACACGCAGAGGACGAAACCAGGGGCCACATCAACGCCCCGGCCGCGGCGCCCGCCAGAGACCCAACTACGCCATACCCCAAGGTGCTGGGCCAGCGCGCTCGAGGCCCGCGGTTGACCTGAATGGATTGGATGTCCGAGGACTGCACCCACAGCGAGTCGCCCCCAAATACTCGTGCGTCGTCTGGTCTGAAAAGAATTCGGCGGTCGTCGATGGCGATGACCCTGCCGGTAATGAGATCTCCCGAGAGAACGGGAACCGAAAGGCGAATGTGGCTTCCACGGGCAATGCTGTCGTGCGCTTGCGCTGCCAGCAGCGTGGGTCCTGCCGCCGCCACGGCGGCGATGAAGAGAGCTATGCGATGCATGAGGTGCTACCGTCTCGAGTTGCACCGACGTTACCTCACGACCGTCAAGGGTTCGTCAAGCCGTTGCGCCACCGCCCCCGGATCAGACCGGAAGCAGCGGGTGGACCACCACATCAGGTTCCCTGGACGGTCCACTCACTCAGCTCTACATTATGGGAGAGCCGATTGAAATTCCCATGCGGACAACCTGTGGAGGTGGACCGTTGGACTTCTTTGGCCTCCTGCTCATCATCATCGCGGTTTGGTTGTACAACAAGGTCCAGAAACGCCTCTCCAATATTGAAAAGCAGGTCGGTAGCACGGAACGGATTGCAGCCGATCGCCGTCTTGGCCAACTCGAGAAGCGGATCAAGAACGTCGAGGGTTGGGTGCGCCAAATTGGTTCAGAGCCAACGGCAACCGCGGAACCCACCCCGGATGCACACGAGGAAGCGCCGGTCCTGGCGGGCGATGAAATAGACCAGCCTGAGGAGGTCGGTGCCGCTACGGTCACCGAATCCGAGCGTGTCACTTCACCCGACACGGACGAGCCGGTAACCACGACCGACCCTACCTCCATCCCGACCTGATCGTTCAGTCACTTTCCACCCCCACACGCGCTGTGCGCAAGCCAACATCGGTGGGGGCGGGGGCGGGGGCGGGGGCCAGGAGTCGAGCCGCCGCGCCACCCATGCGTCCGCCGTCGCGGGCTCAGGAGCGCTGGAATCGGATCGAGAAACAAGTCATCGAGAACTGGACGGGCATCCTGGGAGCCGCTGTGCTCGTCGCCGGCATCACCTTCATCGGCGGCTACACGGGCCTGCGAATGTCGCCGTTCTACCGCTCGCTGATGATCGTAGCGGCAGCGGCGGCACTTGGCGCGGGCTCGTACGTCTTAGCCCGCAAGGAGCGGTGGGAGGCGTTGAGCCAATGGTTACGCAGTGCCGGCGCCGCGGTATTCCTTTTTGCTTGCTTTGGGTCGAGCGCGATACCAGGACTCCAGTGGATCACCTCCCTGGCACCGGCCCTCGGCATCCTGACCCTCGGTGTGGCCGCAAACCTCTACGCTGCGCATGCCACCGGCAAACAGGCGTTTGCGTCGTTGCATGTAGTGTTGAGCCTCATCCCGCTGACGCTCGTGCCGCAATCAGAGGCCTCCATTGCACTTGCCACCGTCGTCGTCGCGGTAGGAATCGCGATGGCGTATCGGACCCGGTGGGACCTCCACACATTGGTCACCCTGGCGGCGTTTGCCCTGTTCCACGTGACCTGGTACGGTGCCGCCCTGGCAACGACCGCCAACGTCACGATTCGGGTCATCGGTGTAATCTCGGCGATTACGGTCGGCGTGTTCGTCGCGCTCATGCATTACCGCAAGACATACGCGTCCGAACGGATCGAGACCCTTCCGTTCCTGGTTCACCTTGGAAACTGGGCCATGCTGGGAACCGCTCTGGCCGTGTATGTGGGCAACACACCCATGCGGGGTGTGACCCTCCTCGGCGCCGCTGTGGTCGTGTTTTTCCTCGCCAGACACGGGCGGTCGCTTGGGATTCGCTGGATATATCTGACCGATACCTTGATCGCCCAGGCGCTCGCACTGGTCGGCGTGATCTCATTTTATCCGTTCGTGTACCACTGGCTGCTCGTGCCGGCAGTCGTGTTTCTGCAAACCGCACTGTTCCTCAAGGTTGGGATCGACGAGGACGAAGAGCTGTTGGAGAAAACCGGTATCTACCTCGTCCACCTGTCGGCAGCCGTGCTGGCAGTGTCCGGTGTGGTGGCGCTCGATCCCGACCAAGCGATCCGAAACCAGAATGCAGTGCTGTTATTCGTCGGCGCCCTCTTAGCAGCGGTGGTACATCTGTACTTGGTTCGGGTACGCGGTGAAAGTTTCGATTCCGTCCGGCTGTACGGTTCCTTGGAACCGCACGGCCCAGAGCGCATCTCGCTGTTGGGCGCCGGTGTCGGTATCATCACGGCTGCCGCTCTCATCAACCTGGAAGGTGGTCGGTGGGTGACACCGGCCGGTTTTGGGGCGACCGCCGCCTGGGTCCTCATGGCACGCAGGTGGTCTAGCTCCGGCCTATCGGTTGCGGCCTGGCTGACCCTCGTCCCCGCCCATCTGATCGCGTGGATTACGCTCTACTCACAACATCCCTCTCCGGCCTTGGATCAACTGTTGTACCACCTAGGCCCACTCGTATTGGCCAGTGCGGCGGCCGTGGCGTTTGCATCCCGTGACGGCGTCGGCCACTTCCTACGACACACGGCGATCTATCTTCTGGGTATCACTGTTGCCATCGCGACCTACACGCTTCTCCAACCCGTGTCTTCGCTTGTCCCCGGAATTGTGTGGCTCAGCTTGTCCTTACTGACACTGGAACTCGCAAACCGCTTGAGTAGTCGACATATCGCACCTCTGTTGCACATCGGATACGCGTACCTCGCGTGCTTTGCCGGTGCCTACACCTTGGTGGTACTCCAGACGCAGGCGTATTGGGGGCCGGTTCCGGTTCGTGCCGTCATCGAGGGGTACGCATTGGCGGTCGTCGGTTTTTGGTGGCTATTCCGTCCGATGGATGATCTGGCGAGTCACGGGAGTTGGCGGGCCGTTCACCCATTGTTTCTCGAGTTGGCGCTCGCCTTTGTCGCGGTCGTCACGGTAGTCGAAGTAGCATCGCCGTGGAGACCGCTGTTCTGGATCGGTATCGCATTGCTGGCTGCGACCAGACGGGTCATCGACGGATTAGACAGCCGCTTTGGATTCTACGCACTGCTCTTTTACTGGATCTCGATTCTCGACCTCGTCATCGTCACCTCAGGATTCTCTACACCATCACCGCGATGGTACCAGCACCCGGGATTCACCGGAGGTCTTGCGATCGCTCTTCAGGTCCTCTTTCTCGCCACGACGTCCCGACGACTGCGATTGGGAGAGGTCGCGTTCCCGCGTCACCTCGCCAACCTCGCCGACTGGAGCAAGGCCATCGCAAGGCGACAACACCTCTGGCTGTACTATCCGTTTTTTGTCGGGGTAGCATTGTTCCTCTATTGGCGCTTTGAGGCAGCCTTGCTGACGTTGCTCTGGTCCGCTGAGGCGTTCGTTGTGTCCGCCCTGAGTTTGGTCTTGCGAGAGAGTCACTTCCGATACATGGCCTTGGCCGGCCTCGCGGCGTGCGTCATTCGTCTTCTCGTCGTCGATATGGCACAGGCCAACCTCGGACTCCGCGGCGTTGTGTTCATCGGCGTCGGAATGCTCATGCTCGGCATGAACGCTATGTACAACAAATACCGGGATCGCTTTTCATGAACGACAAGGCACGGTTAGTGGGGTTGGTGCTGCTGCTGAGCGTCGGGGTCACTCTAGCGGTGGTTTTTTCCGTGACGCGCGTCGATACGCCGCTTCCGTCGAGTCTCGCGCCGGCCTTTCAACTCTTGGGCACACCCGTGAAGGCCATAGATCACCTGGTCACCCGGGTCATTCCCGTCAATGACCTCGATGAACGGGAATTCGGCGATGTGTTGCGCGCTCGTTATGACGCCCAGGCCGACACCGCGGATCAAGACTTTCGTTATCTAAACGATCTCATGACGAGATTGGCCACCGCGGCAGACAAGCCCTTTTCTTACCGGGTCTATCTGTTGGATTACGACGTGCCGAACGCCATGGCGTTGCCGGGTGGGGTCGTTTTGGTCACTCGAGGCCTTCTCGATGTCCTCCAATCTGAGGCGGAACTGGTGGCCGTACTGGCCCACGAGTTGGGACATATCGAACAGGGTCACTGTGTCGACGCCGTGAAGTTCAGGCTTCTTGCCGATAAGTTGGGTGCTCGTACGTTCGGCCAGATTGTCGACTTTGCCGTCCGGATGCTCGTGTCACACAGCTTCAGCAAGACGCAGGAAGACGAAGCAGACGAGTACGCGTACGCAGCCATCGTCAACAGTCCGTACGACCCCAGAGGGGTCGGTGGGTCTTTCGCGTCACTGCTTCGGTATGTCACCCGATCAGAATCTGTCGAGCCGCGAGGCGCGGACCCGATCCGTGACTATTTCCGCTCCCATCCGCCGCTCCAGATTCGTGAAGCGAAGTTCCGCGAGCGGGCCGAGGCATGGTGGCGGCGCAACGGAGATCAGGTTCGCCACGTTGGCGAGGAGAACCTGAGAAGGCGCGCGGCGTATGTCGAGTGATCGCCAGCGATGGAGGCAAACAACCCACGCGCGCGCCAGCTTCATGGCGGGGTTAGCGCCTCGAAATCCACTCGACCATTTTTCCCAGTGAGGTTGGATATGCAACGGATTTTACTGACCTGTGTCTCTATCGCTGCTTCCCTCACGGCTTGCGCCACCCCCGAGCCCGAGCCGGGCGCTCGCTACCAACCAGGCACCGAAATGGGCCTCTACACCCCGGAGCAGCACGATCTCTACGACGGTCGGTTCATCCTGACGGGCGGGCGTGTCTATCAAGTCGGCACGCTCTCCGATGCTGCACCGTGGGATCACATGGGAAACGATGCGTCAAACGTCCGGCCGGTCGGCGGCACGGTGCAGATTGACGTCAACGAGATTGACAACACCGGAACTTTCCGCGCAGAGCTGCAGCTGCCCGAGGGGGAGTACGTCATCGAGCTGGAGGAATTCGTGGAGTTTTCTCCCTGCCACGATGGAGGAATCGCGGCGTTTCTGTTCGAGCATGGTGATGCGGGGTGTGGCGATGCCAACTGGCCCAAGAGCATACTGTACGTGGCCGGTTGGGGGACAGGATCGGCGACGCTCAACGGCGAAGTGCTGTACGGCGATTACCAGATTCACTTCATGGTGACGCAGGGCATGCGCGACCGCGAGACCTTACGGACGAGCTACCCTTTAGAGGACAAGTCGTCGCCGGCAGGCGCGGTGAACCCCGCCCTGCAGCAGCTCGACTTCTATATCCGCAGTCCGGAGCGCAACAGCGAGAACCACCCGGATCGGGAGGTGTTTGACCACTTCTTTGCGATGGAGGTGACGTGGCGTTAGGGTGGGTTGAGCCACGGACGCCGCCGTCGCTCCGCTCCGGCTTGCGCGTCCGTGGCGGTTTTGGCAAGCCAGGGTTTAGGTGGCAAACCCAAGCGCTTCAGCTACGGCCGACTGCCCACAGTCCAGCGTCACAAACGACATGTCTTGCGGCCGATCGACGACGTAGAGGGCGCAAGCGAGATGCCACAGATGGACGCCGCGCAGATAAAATCAGAGGCACATTGTTGTTCTGTCAGAGACCTAGCACGTCGTCGCGCGTCGCATGCGCAATCGCAACTACCTCCTTTACCAAGTCGTCGGCGACAGCGAGTTCTTCGAGGGTGGACTTGAGGGGCCCCTGTGTGGACCGGTCGTGCCGATCGTGACCCTGCGCGGGGCCAGAGCACCCCGAGCTTGACGCGTGGCGCACCCCGTCCGATATATCTGTCCATTTGAAGATGCCGTTGAACCGAGGATACCGCGTTTCAGTGCTTGATCGATGACGGCCAGTCCAACTGATTTTCACGGAACCGATCGGTTCGAGATCCTCCGGTGGCTCGGTGTCGGCGGCATGGGTGTCGTGTATGAAGTCCTCGACCACGAGCGCAACGAACGGGTGGCCCTCAAGACCCTGCGGTGGGCCGACGCCGGAGCCATCTATCGGTTCAAGCGCGAGTTCCGGATCCTGGCGGACGTGGTCCATCCCAACCTCGTGTCCCTCTACGAACTGGTGGTGGGCGATGCCGAGTGGTTCTTCACCATGGAGTTGGTGGACGGCACCGACTTCGTGCGGTACGCTCGCGGCGAAGATCCCGCCAAGGATGCGTCAGGCGAGCCGGTGCAAGACCCTGGCGGAGCGTCCCTCGATCCTAAGGGTCCAGACGTGCCCCGCCTCCGGTCCGCGCTGGGACAGCTGGCGCAAGGCCTGTACACCCTGCACCAGGCCGGCAAAGTTCATCGGGACATCAAGCCCTCCAATATTTTGGTCACACGCACAGGACGGGTGGTGATCATGGACTTCGGCATCACCGCCGAGATGGCACAGCCCGGCGTGATGGAGACGGTGGAGGACGGGATTTGGGGATCGGTGGCATATATGGCGCCCGAACAAGGTGAGGGCACGCCGAAAGCTCCCAGTGACTGGTATGCCGTGGGCACCGTGCTGTATCGGGCCTTGACCGGCCTGTTGCCGTTCACGGGCAGCACGATGAACGTGCTGTACAAGAAGATGGAAACCGATCCGGTGTCTCCCGATGAGCTCGTGCCGGGGTTGCCGCCGGATTTGGTCCAGCTCTGCCGCGCGCTCATGGCAAGGGATCCAGCCGCGCGGCCGTCGGGAGCCGACGTGTTGGACCGCCTCGGCGTGCCGGCAGCGGATGTCGAGGCGATCCGCGTCGGCTCGTCACAACATCGAACCGAACTCGTGGGACGCGAGTCACACCTGCGTAAGCTCCAGGAGGCATTCGCCGCTACGCTCGAGGGGCAGGCGGTGACCGTGTCCGTGCACGGCGCGTCCGGCGCCGGCAAGACCACGTTGGTTCAGCGCTTTCTCAATTCCCTGTCCGACCATGGGAGTGCAGTGGTGTTGAGCGGGCGGTGCTATGTGCGGGAGTCTGTTCCGTACAAGGCCTTGGACGGCGTCGTGGACAGCCTGAGTCGATACCTCCGTTCGTTGCCACGACGCGAAGCCGATGCGTTGCTCCCCACCGACGCCAGCGAACTCATCCGCGTGTTCCCCGTCTTGTCGCGCGTCGTGGCGTTCGACGCCTTGCCACTCCGAGGGAAGGAAACGAAGGACCAACTCGAGCTACGACGGCGGGCGTTCGGCGCTCTCCGCGAGCTGTTGCTGGGTGTCGCAGCCCGGCAACCCGTGGTGCTGTACGTTGACGACCTCCACTGGGCCGATGAGGACAGCGCCGTGATGCTCGATGAGCTACTGCGGCCTCCACACGCTCCGCCTATCCTGCTGGTGACCAGTTTCCGCAGCGAGGAACTCGATGCCCGGCCGTTCCTCCGACAGATCCTGGACCGGACCGAAACCCCAACCCACCGGCAACTGGCAGTTGCACCGCTGTCGACGGCCGACACCGAGAAGTTGGTTCTCTCACTCGCGGCACCCGAGGGTGGGACGGCCTCCGAGCACAGCAAGCGATACACCGACCGGATCGTGGAGGAGTCGGCCGGCAACCCGTTCCTCGTTCAGGAAATGGTGCGGTACCTACTCACGACAGAGGGTTCCGGCGGCGTGTATGGCGCTTCACTCGGGGAGATGCTCGATCGCCGCATCAGTCAGATGCCGCAGGGAGCCCTCCCCTTGCTGCGGACGGTGGCGGTGGCCGGCCATCCTGTGGACGGTGCTGTGGCGTACCGGGCTGCCGGACACTCCGGAGACGAGCGACCGTTGCTCTCCGCCCTGGTAGCTGCCAACCTGCTGCGGCGTAGTGGCTCCGCCGGCCGCTTCGAGATGTTTCACGATCGCATCCGCGAGACGCTGAGCACCCAGCTGTCTGAAGACGCACGCAGTGGCATCCATGGTGCCCTGGCCGCGTCGCTCCTGCAGAGTGGCTACGACGATCCCGAAGTGCTGTGCGAGCACTGCCTGGCGTCGGGCCAGAAGGAAGAGGCTGGGTTGTACGCGGCGCGAGCGGCGCGCCGGGCGGCAGCGGCGCTTGCATTCGCCCATGCCGCCGCGTTCTTCCGGCGGATTCCATCCGTTGCTGGGCCGAAAGCCGGCGAAGTCCGTCTGTCTCTCGACATTCGACACAAGCTCCGGCGTTTCGTTAACGGAGTGTCGCATTTCGGTAGGAGATGGGTCAACATTTTTTTCACCGATTTTCGGTCAAAATTTTTCAAGGGCCCGCAAATATTTTTCTGAAGTGGCCTTTATGCCCCTGCATGTCCTCCCCCTGTTCCTCGTGATAACGTAATTTTTGGACAGCT
>JADFPO010000108.1 GCA_022562295.1 Gemmatimonadota bacterium | reverse complement strand
CATGAACGGGTTTCCCGAGGGAACGCGCCGACGTCAAAAACCGCCGGTCGATCACCTTCAAGCGGCCGGAGTATTCTGAGACCGAAAAGCCGTCGTATCTCCCTGCGCGGTGCGCGCGTCCGACACGGCTGGCAAGCCAGTGCACGCCGCATTCCCAACGGGTGGCGGTGGTCTTGAGCCCCGCTTTGCGCACCGCGACGAGCGACCGGCCGCCGAATGCCCCCACCACGACTCTGTCGCCGGCTCCCGCGGCGCGGATCACCGCCGTCACCGCAGGGGCAGGGTCAGGGGCAGGGGCAGCCTCCCCCTCTTTGATCTCGACGATGACCGGTGTCGGAGCCAACTCCTCGAGCACCTGGGCGAGTGTGGGAATCCGCTCTCCGCGCCCCGCGTCGAACTCGCGAATGGCCGCCAACGGCAACTCCGCCACCTGGCCCTGCCCGTCAGTAGTGCGATCGAGCGTGGCATCGTGGATGACCACCGGAACACCATCGGCCGTGAGGCGCACGTCGAACTCCACACTGTCGGCCCCCTCGCGGAGTGCCTGTTTGAACGCCAGCATCGTGTTTTCCGGAAAGCTGCCGCTCGCCCCCCGATGGCCGATCAGCGGACGAGCGAGCGGGTCGAGCAGGATCATTCGGCGGAGTCAGGCCACCTTGGTGCAATACTCGTCGAACGCCTCGACCAGTTTCTCGGCGATGTCGTTGGCCTCGCGCCCCTCGATGTCGTGGCGTTCGAGCAGGAATACCAGCTTGCCGTCCCTGAGGAGGCCTATCTGCGGACTGGACGGTGGGTATCCCGCAAAATATGTCCGCGCCTGGTTCGTCGCCTCGATCTCCATGCCGGCAAACACGGTCGCAAGCTTATCCGGGACACAGTCGTGCTGCACCGCGAGCCGTATGCCCGGACGCGCCTTGCCCGCAGCACACCCACACACCGAATTGACCACCACCATCACGGTACCCTCTGATTGCAGCACCGTATCCACGTCTTCCGGAGAGAGCAATTCCTGAAAGCCGAGCGTGGTGAGTTCCTCGCGCATCGGCTGAACCATTTTGGGATCGTAACGCATCATTCCCCTCGCTGTTGTTGACATCTCGCCGGCCACCGGAAACGGCGGCCTTCCTCCCTAACCAATCCCCAATCCCCTATCCCCCAACAATAACCACCTTAGCTGCGACGCGCCGCAGTGGGCCAAGGCACCGCCGCCCCATCCAGCGAGTAACGTCCGCAGCGGTCGGGATGCAGCATGGCGCCGAGAAGCTCGATCCCCGTCACGATCCGCGGTCCCGAGCGTGAGAAATAGGCGGAACCGTCCACGGCGAATGCGTTGCCTGCCTGCACCGCGCGCGGAGCCAGTCGATGGAGCCGTTCGGCGTGGCTGTTTGCCTCTGCTATGGTGGCTTCGAGGTTGAAGCCACACGGCATGATGACCAACACATCCGGGTCCCGACCCTCGATCTCCCGCCAGGGCATTTGGCGGGAGCGCCCCCCAGGTTGGCCGTATAGCAGCTCGCCCCCAGCGAGGTCGAACATCTCCGGCACCCAATGCCCGGGAACGAACAGCGGATCGAGCCACTCTAGCCCCAAGACGGTCGGACGATCGGCACCCCGTACCCGATCCACGACCGCCGCAATCCGGTCCTGCAGCTGCGTTACGAGTTCGACCGCACGCTCCTCGACGCCCGCGGCCGTGCCGACCTGTCGGATGGAATCCAAGATGTCGGCTATTCGATGCGCATCCAGCGAGAGTACCGCCGGCACCGGGTCCAGCATCGCCGCGGCGCGTTCCGCCCACGGCGCACTGACCGCGCATACCTCGCAGACGCTTTGTGTCAACACGAGATCCGGCCGGCAGCCACGGAGGCCCGATTCGTCGATCGTGTAGGCGCTCCCATGCTCCCGGAGGGCCTCCCGGAGGGCCTCGTCAATCTGACCGCTGGACAGGCCCTCGGGCGCAAAGCGCGGGCGGGTAAGGCGAGGCTTGCCAAGCACGTCGGCCGGATAGTCACACTCGTGCGACACGCCAACCAGCCGGTCACCGATGCCGAGTGCGTAGATTATCTCGGTACCACTGGCCAAGAGCGACGCGATTCGCATCGGGGCAAGATGTTGGGGGCCAGGCCCGGGAGCAAGCCACTTGACACCCGGCCACGGTCCATTCAAAATGCACTCTACCCACCCACGGGAGTTGGAATGACGTACATCATCACCGAACCGTGCATCGACACACTAGACAGGGGTTGTGTGGATGTGTGCCCGGTGGACTGCATATATGAAGGCCCGGACATGCTGTACATCCATCCGGACGAGTGCATCGACTGCGGGGCGTGCGAACCGGAGTGTCCGGTGACCGCGATTTTCGCGGAAGAGGACACACCGGCAGAATGGGAAAGTTACATACGAAAGAACTACGCTTTCTTTGAAACCGGCGAGGAGAGAAAAGTCGCCCAAGGCCGAGGCTGAGGGGGAGGGGGAGGGGGAGGGGGGGGCCGACAACGCGATTCACGGGCCTCGGTGGTCGTCCACCGGGGCCCTTTTTGTAACCGTGACCGGGACACGCACTAGAGCAAGGAAACAGAGGCCAGGCTGAGCATCGACCGTAAATGGCGAATACTGACGCTCCTCGCGGTGGCCGAACTGCTCGCGATGAGCCTGTGGTTCTCCGCCACGGCGGTGACGCCCGCCCTCGTCGAAGAATGGCAACTCAGCACCGGGGCGGCTGCGTGGCTCACGATGACGGTCCAGCTCGGATTCGTTGCGGGGGCCCTCATCAGCGCGTTCCTCAACCTCGCCGACATATGGGAGCCCCGAAAGGTTTTCGCAATCTCGGCGCTGGTCGGTGCCGGCTTCAATGCGGCGATCCCATTGGCCGCAGCAGGGTTCCCCACCGCGCTCGTCTTCCGGTTCTGCACCGGCATGGCACTCGCCGGCGTGTACCCGGTCGGCATGAAGATCATGGCGACCTGGACCCGAGAGGATCGGGGCCTGGGGCTGGGACTCCTGGTGGGAGCGCTGACGGTGGGGTCCGCCTCCCCCCATCTGGTGCGCAGCTTCGGAGGTTTCGCAGCTTGGGAACCTGTGCTCTACGTCGTGTCGGGCCTCGCCGTGGCCGGGGGGGTGCTGGTGTGGCTCTTCGGCCAATTGGGGCCGTATCGAGCCCCAGCCCCTCGGTTCCGCTGGAGCTACATGGCCAGGTCGCTGCGCCAGCGGTCGCTGCGGCTCGCAAACCTCGGCTACCTCGGCCACATGTGGGAGCTGTACGCCATGTGGACATGGATTCCGCTGTTTCTGGTGGCCGCGTACTCCACTGCACCCGAGACGTCGGTTTTTCGGACCACCGGCATCGAGCGGAGCGCCGCGGCCGTCGCCTTTCTCGCCATTGCGGCCGGCGGCGTCGGCAGTCTCTTGGCCGGCCGGCTGGCCGACAAATGGGGCCGGACTCGTACGACGATCCTGAGCATGATCACGAGCGGGACCTGCGCGCTGTTGATCGGGCTGGCAATCGACGGCCACCCCTACATCGTTTCGGGGTTGGCTCTCGTGTGGGGCTTTGCGGTCGTGGCCGATTCGGCCCAGTTCTCCTCCGCCGTGAGCGAATTGGGCGAGCAGGAGTACATGGGCACACTTCTCACCACCCAGACTGCGATGGGATTCCTCCTCACGATCGTGTCTATTCGCCTGATTCCGATAGCCGTTGACTTCGTGGGGTGGCGTTGGGCGTTCGCCACGCTGGCCATCGGCCCGGCCCTCGGAAGCTGGGCGATGTGGCGCTTGTTGCGATCACCTGAAGCGGCACGACTCGCGAGTGGCCGAGGATAGGGAAACATCGCACCTTTCTCTCCATGGAAATCGCAGGACGTGACGCCTGGCGCCCCCGCCCCCGCCCCCGCCCCCGCCTCCACCCCTCATGCGGGCTATTCACGCTCGTGACGCTCGCCGCGCTCGGTGGATGCGCAAACGCCGGCGGCGAGGCCAGTCCTCCGTTCGAGTTAAGCGGGGTCATCGAAGGCTTCTACGGCACGCCGTGGTCGCATGAGGATCGGATCGACGTATTGCAATTCATGGGCCGCGTCGGACTGCGAGCCTACTTCTACGCACCAAAGGACGATCCCTATCACCGAACGCGATGGCGGGACCCGTACCCGGAAGCCGAACTCGAGCGCCTTCGCGAACTCGTCGAGACCGCCGCCCAGGCGGGAGTGGAGTTCTGGTACGCGATCAGCCCCGGACTCACCATGACCTATTCCAGCGACGGCGATTATGACGCCCTCATAGGAAAGATCGAGCAGGTCTCCGAGTTGGGAGTGGCACATTTCGGGCTGTTCGTCGATGACGTCCCCGCCGACCTCACTCAAGCCCGAGACCGGCAAGCGTTCGGCACACTCGCGGCCGCGCATGTCCATCTTACGAACAAATTGCACGCCGACCTCAAGGCGCGCGGACAAACACTGGCGCTCACACCGACCACGTACAGCGGTGCGTGGGGGGATCGGGACTATGTGGCCGCAGTCGGCGAAGGCGTCGCCCAAGACATCCCGATCTTCTGGACCGGGATCGACGTCGCGTCGCCCACGGTCACACGAGCGCAGGCGGACGACTGGGGAAACCTGCTGCGGAGGAAACCTCTTCTGTGGGACAACTACCCGGTCAACGACTACGCTCGTTGGCGCCTGTTCCTGGGCCCCTTTACCGGCCGCGCGCCCGACCTCGCTCGATCCGTATCGGGCATCATCGCCAATCCGATGAACGAGGCCCACGCTTCGATGATCGCGCTCGCCACCCTGGCGGACTATGCGCGCGACCCCGGGGCGTACGATCCTCAGCGCTCGCTCACGGCCGCGTTGCAAACGCTTTACGGCCCAGACGCGGCCGACTTAGATCCGTTTATCGAGGTTTTTGGCGACTACGGATGGGAGAGCAATCTGTTCGAACCGTTGTATATCCTAGGTGACACCATCGATCTGGCACCGATCGAGGGGGCCCTCGACGCGTTGGAGAGCGCCGTGACGACGCTCGAGCAAAAGGGAGCCGCCGGCAACCAGGCATTGGCGATCCTCAGCGCGGAACTCGAGCCGTTTGTGTCGAAGAATCGGCAGCGCGTTGAATCATTGCGCGCAGATCGCAGTTACGAAGCAGATGACCACCTGTTGGTGTACCGCAAGAGTCTGGATCGATACACGGCTCCGGCCACCACCGACGCGGTGATGGCAGATGGAGATCTGTCCGAGTGGAGCGTGGGGGCTACGGAATGGCTTCCGCTCTTCGAACCCGCCGGTGGAGCCAGCGGATCCCGAATCGCCTTCCGGTGGGACTCGAACAATCTCTACGTCGCTTTCGATATCCGAACGGATCGCATTACCGTGCGGGAAGGCTCGCAACTAGGTGAAGGCGACCACATCGCGCTGGTAATCGATGCGGATCCCACCGGCGCACGCATCGGACCCGACGACCTCTACATATTGCTGCCGCCGCCGGGCGGGGAAACCGATCGCCCTATCGTGACTTCGCTGCGGTTCGAGGGATTCATGGCCAAGTGGCTCGCTGACAACCGGGCGCTCACGTTCACAGAGTTCCATCTCTCTTCGTTCGGGAGCGCACCATCCGCTACCATGGCACCAATGGCGGCAGGGATCACGTACGGAACTCGCAGAAGCGACACGGGCTATACCGCGGAGGTCGCGCTGCCTCACATGGGTCGCGAGCGGATTCACTTGAGCCTCACGGTCACGAGCACGACGGGCGGAAAGCGGGTCCAGTCGCTAGCGCGACGGAACTATCCGGTGAACCCCGTGACGTTTGCGGAGATGAAGTTAGTGAGTCGTGAGTAGTAAGTAGTGAGTCGTGGGCGGTGCGTACGATGAGGGTGCCTGAGTCATATTCTCGACTCACGATTCACAACTCACTACTTACTACTCCTACGGACTAATCCAGTAATTCACCTTGAATAGCAGCACGTTCTCGAAATCCGCTTTGAACAGATCGGATACGTTGCTTCCGAAGTCGAAACGTCCCTCCGAGTTGAACCCCGTGCGGCCGTGTTGCCACACCAAGAACATCGTGGAGCCCAAGCTGTACTCCCACCGCAGTACGAGGTTGGAGCGGAACGACAGGAACGTAAAGTCCGGATTGCCGAGACCGAGGTCGCCCGTGCCATCGCCGTCGAAGTCCAGCTCGATCGCACCATCCGTCTCGATCACCTGGCCGCTATCGAACGTCTCGAACTGATCCCAGAACGTCGCCGCTCGCGGCTCGTCGATTCTCCGGAAGGTGTCGTACCGGCCGGCCGACACGAACGGCTCCATGTACGCTTGCAGCGAAAACGTCGGGCTGAGCGTGACGTTGCCGCGGAAGGTCATGGACACGGTCGTCTGATGGAGATCGCCGAAGATGTACTCGGCGTTGTCCGCAATCGTGGCGGAGCGCAGATACTGCCACTCGTCGCGGTTCCAGTTGATTCCGGGGGACGCGGTGAAGTCCATGTTGGTCAAGGGCCGCCATGACAGGTTGACGTTCACACCGGCACCACGACTGTCATTGTCGTCCTGCGAGAAAATCCACCCTCCGGCACCACCGCGCAGACTCTTCCGACTGTCACTTTGAAATCCGAACCACGCGTTGTTGGCACCGGGCCGATCGATGGCCGGTCCGCCGCGGAGTTGCCCCGTCGACAGACTCTTGAGTTGTCGGTTATAGCCGAAGTATCCGTTCCAGTAGTTCGTAAGCGTGAAGTTGGCGTTCATATTACCGCCGGTTGCGAGCCGCTCCCACCCGTAGTTCCATACCGACCACTGGTTGAGGTTGACGTTGAACCTGCGGAATACCTTCCCGGGCTGAAGCCAGCGTCTGCTGACCCAAATCCACTGCAAGGTCTGGTCGGCCGAGCGTTGGAATCCGATGTCGTTTACCTCGAGCCCCGGAGACCTGGTGTCGAGACCGGTTGCCCAACGCCAGTTGCCCGCGGTCTTGCCGAAGTTCACGCCGGCCCCCACACCACCCAGTGTGGTGCGATTGGGATTGAACTCGACGTGATCCGCGTCGGGACGCTGGAAGTAACGGGCCGACGATCGTTGCGTGCGACTTATGGCCTCAGCGGATCCCTCGACATAACTGCCAACGAACCGCCCGCTGAACTGATACGTGTCGTCGTTGAACCGGTGCGTCCAGTCGAAACCGCCGGTAAGGGCCTGGCGGTGCAAGAAGTTCAGCCGCTCGGGCAACGAACGCTGCACCATCGTCGCGAACACGCCGACCTTGGTCTGCCCCTCGCGAAGATCTCGGGACAGACGACCTACGATATAGGTCGTGCTCGGCTCGACGATGTCCCCAAAGGACGCGCCGTTTGCGTCGATCACCTGCGCGGTCTCGTCTCCGGCCACGGCACCGGTGAAACCGATGCTCCACCCGTCCTCGGTCTTCCCCGATATTTTCGCCGCCGCCAAGATGGTCGTCTGGTCAACTTGCTCGGCAAACCCGCCGCGGGCGTCCGGCGAGCCTTGGGGCCGACGGCCGATGCGGCGCGTGTAGAACAGTCCCTCCTGCGAGCCGTCGCCGTCCCCATCGGCCAACCGGAAGCGGAAGATGTCCAGTCCCTCGTTGAAGAACGGCCGTCGTTCGGGGAAGAAACTCTCGAATGCCGAAAGGTTTACCACCGCTGGGTCGGCCTCCACCTGCCCGAAGTCCGGATTGATCGTGGCCGAAACGGTCAACGCCGGACCCAGGCCAAACTTGATGTCCGCCCCCGCCGTGGCCGAGCCGGACGAACCGGTACGAAACGGGTTGCCGAGCTGGGCGGTTTCCCGGGACATCCGCGCCAGCGTGTAGGGCATGATCTCCAAGCGCCGCGGTGGCGTGATGGACTCGATGCCGGTCAGGTCCCCAAAGAGCGACACGCGCCCACTCGCATCCTTCGGAAGCGGCCGCCAGTACTGTTCCTCGTTGAGGCGGTTCACGCGGCGGTACACGTTGAAGCCGAACGTGTTCATGTCAGCCTTGGTGAACCGGAGCTGGTTGAACGGAATGAGAAACTCGGCCGTCCATCCTTCGGCGTCGATACTGGTCGCCACATCCCACACGGCGTCCCAGCGGTTGTCTTGATTGTTGTCGTCGAACAAGAACGCGTCTTGTTTCACTCCGGCCGGGTTGACGCCGAACTGGAACGCCGTCCGCCGATCCCGATACGAATCGATCATCACGGCGATCTGATCGGAGGGGGAATGCTCGTCACGGCGGGTCAGCAACGCCGCGATCTCGTCGACCTTCGAATCGTACGCGCGCACGCCGATATACAGCGCATCGTCAGTGTACAGCACGCGAAACTCGGTCTTCTCCGTGGCCGGCTCTCCCTCGTTGGGATCGCGCTGCACGAATCCGGAGAAAACCGGGGCCAGTTGCCACACGAGGTCGTCCATGACCCCGTCCACCCGTGGCGCGCCGGAAATGGCCCTCACGGCGATGGCCACGGCGGGCGGCCCGTCAACTTTCCCAGCCGAACTCTGCTGAGCCGTCAGTGGGTGGGGAGAACTCGCCACCAACCCGAGCACAATACTAGATACTACGTGAATGCGACTACCCACGTCGGTCTACCCTCCAGATCCGCTACCACCGGTTGAAACGTGGCCGCTCCCGTGCGAGGAGAGTGGCACGCCGACGGCTACGGACGATGTTGTTTGAACTTGTTTGGTTCAGTGGATCGGTTGGTTAGACGCTAGCCGACCGCAAAAGGTTGCTCTTACTACGCAAACAGATCGCCCTGAGTTCCAAGTTGATACGGACTCACGCATTCGGGCGATTCGTTTGCCGCGCTGTTGACGGTGGGACTCACCGGGTGACACTGCATCTCTTCCCTGTAGGGCCCGAGCAAAGGCAAGAGATCCCTCGCCCGGTCGGACGAAACCGTGAGCCAGGAGTGGTGGGCGTGCGCGTTCAAGATGACCGGCATCCGGTCGTGCACCGGCCGAACCAGGTCGTTGGGCTGCGTGGTGAGGATGGCGCAACTCTCCATTGAATGGCCGTCCGAGGCGGTCCAGCGTTCCCAAATCCCCGCAAAAGCGAATGGCGTGTGATCGGGTAGCTTGAAGTAAATAGGCTGTTTACGGCCATCCACCAGCTGCCACTCGAAGAAGCCGTCCGCCAATACCAGACAGCGCCGGTGCCGGAACGCCTCCCGAAACGAGGGCTTGTCCATCACCGTTTCGGACCGCGCGTTGATGAGAGGAGCTCCGACCGCCCGGTTGGATCCGCTCGCGGGAAACAGACCCCACCGCATCATAACGAGCCGTCTCCCTGCCACTTCCGTCTGTCCACCCGCACGCCCGTCGGGCCGCCTGGCCGTTTCCCGCACCACGGCCACGTCCTGAGTCGGGGCAATGTTGTACCTCGGCTCCAGGTCGGGCACTTCGGCTAGATCGAAATGCTCGGCGAGAATCTCGGGGTCCGTGGTCAGGGAAAACCTTCCGCACATAGCCCCGCCCTTCTCCCCGCACCAGGTGTCAGGGGATAGGTGTCAGGTGATGGACCGTGATCGCGAACCCGTGCATGATAACCACGTTCTACCTGACGGGCCGATTCCAAACGGACCCCCATCACCACTCACCGCCCAAGGCCCAAAGCCCAAGGCCCAAAGCCCAAAGCCCACCAACCATTTCCCCTATTCGCGGGTCTAATACCAGCGAGGATAGTGTGTAGTCGGGGCGTCTCCGTCTGAAACACACCTATCCGCGAGCCGTAGTGAGGGATGCCGTCAAGGCTTTACTACCCATAGCAATCAGGAGTTATCGCATGTCGATTCGGACTCTCGTGCGATGCACGATAGGGTGGGCCTCCGGCCTGGCCCTCGTGGCCGCGCCGGCCGCCTCGTCCGCTCAGGCGTCGGGAACCTTCAGCCTGTCGGGTGATCGGGCGGAGATCTACAACATCGTCGGCTTCGTCCGTATTCAAGCCGGACGCGGGTCCGATGTCATCGTGCAAATCGACGTCGGCGGGGCCGATGCGGATCAGCTGACCGTGGAGACGGGCAGGATCCGAGGGGCCGAAACGCTCCGCGTCATCTATCCCGACGACCACATCGTGTATCCGGAGCTGCATCGCCGTTCGCGCTCTACCATCTCGGTGCGACCCGACGGCACCTTCTTCGGACGCCGCTCGCGCGGCGGCGACCGGGTCACGGTGAGCGGCTCGGGGCGTGGCCTCGAGGCCTACGCCGATCTGGTCATCTCGATCCCGCGCGGGAAGACCGTTGGCGTGTACTTGGGAGTGGGTGAGGTCGAGGTGGAGAATGTGGACGGCGATCTACTGGTGGACGTGGCGTCCGCGCCGGTCAGCGCACGTGGTACGCGTGGCCGGCTGTCGATCGACACGGGCTCTGGCTCGGTGGAGGTCACCGATGCGCGGGGCGACGTCAACATCGACACGGGATCGGGTTCGGTAGACGTGTCCGACGTGTCCGGCGGAGTGCTTCTGATAGACACCGGGTCCGGATCAGTCACCGGCGAGAATCTCGAGGTCGAGGGCCTCAATATCGACACGGGGTCTGGTCGCATCGAGCTGCGCACGGTCACGTCTTCTGACGTGAGGTTGGATACGGGCAGCGGCTCGGTGCGCGTGGATCTCACGACCGACGTTGACGTGCTCGACATCGATACCGGCTCGGGCAGCGTGACCGTGTACATCCCCGACAACTTCGGCGCGCAGTTGGACATCGAGTCCAGCAGCGGCGGGATCGACTTCGAGATGCCGGTTACGGTACGGCGGTTCAGCCGGCAGGCGTTGCGCGGAAGCATCGGAGACGGGGAGGGCACGGTGCGGGTGGATACGGGGTCGGGGAGTGTGAGGTTTATAAGACGGTAGGACGATCTAAAAGACGATCAAAGACGATCTAAGACGATCAAAGACGGTCGAGGACGGTCGAAGACGGAGCATCGCTCGTGGCTCGTGGCCGCAGTATCACGTCGCTTTCAGCGACAGACCAGCCGAGCCGCGAGTTTACTCGTGGGGAAAACGGACGATCGAAGACGATCTAGGGCGGTCGATTTCAGATTGCAGATCGGCGATTGCAGATTGAGTGGGTGCCAAGAATCGCCGATCTCAAATCGCCAATCTGCATCGCAAATCACGCAGACCGTCTCAGACCGTCCCCGCCCGTCCTAGCCCGTCT
>JADFPO010000107.1 GCA_022562295.1 Gemmatimonadota bacterium | reverse complement strand
CGCGCCGGCGTGGACGTTGATCTGGATCGGGATGACCGTAGCAGCAGTGTCCGGCTGCTTCACCGCCCTCATCAGGATAGCCGCCACTTCGGTCGCCTCCTTGAGCTTCAACTTCGGCACCTTGGGGCCCATGGCCCCGCAGTTGGCGCACCGATGCTGCTCCCCGCCGGCCTGCTCCACCAGGTCCCCGATAATGTCCGACATCTTCTCGACATGGCCCACCATGGCGTCATCCACCGCCTCGCTGCGCTCCGCTCGAGCCCTACGACGCTCCGCGATCACCTGCTTGCCCTTCAACCGGCCCTCCGGCGTCCCACCCGGCAACAGCGCCCCACCATGGGCCTGCGGAACCAAGGAAGGGCCGCCCGCAGCCCCACCGCTGAGTCGAGCGGGCAGAACCGCGGTCGTGCCTTGCAATTCGGTTGCAGCCTGAAATCCCGGAGGCTTCGGACTCGTGAGGATGTCGTGCTCGCGCCGTCCCATGTCGGCCAGTTTCGTGACGCTCGGCGGATCATCCGACTCCACCACAGCCTCGAACTCCTCCTTGGGCACGTTCGCAACACGCACCGCGGTGACTTGCTGACGTTTTGACAACCCCGCTTGCTCTGCCATGTCCCGCTGCGTCGGAGCAGAAGTGTCGGCACCGTTCCTTTTGGACCGATCTCCGCCCCGTCCATCGAATTCTTTCAGCAATTCCCCGCACCGACGCACCGCGCGGCCCTGGATGCGGCGGACGTGGTGCAACAGCGCCGTATCATCGGCCTGCTTTGCGTAAGACGCGATCGCATGGGCCTTGTCCGCCCAGTCCTTGCACTCGTCGATGCGAGCGCATTCGGCCAAGGCGGTCTTGGCAGCCTCGTATTTCTCGGGCAACTGTGCGTTGGCAATGCTCGGCAACTGTGCTGATAATACCGTCATCGTGAATGACCTCCTCATAAGTGTGCCACCTCCACCCCATACGGCTCGTGCTGTTCTCCCGCGGGGGCGGTTTTGCGTTCGAGATGCACGCACGACACTCCGGAAGGTGCCGCTCGGTAACACCTCGGTAACACTTAAGCGGTTACTGAGAGAACGAACCGCTTTCTAGGGAACTGTTTCTCTAGGAAAGTCGCGGAAGGAACAGTGGGAAGCCGGGTGGTTGGGATTTTAAGTCCCTTGTGTCTACCGATTCCACCACCCGGGCCGGATGCGCGAAACGTGACGCAGCCCAAGGACTTACGCAAGCAGGCACTCTTTCTTGATTTCACGCCCGCTTCATCTCTTTCCGCGCCGCTTCAACACACGGTGCGACCCTGAGACGGGGGAGCCGCCGACGGGGAGCTGGCGGGCCCTCCCCAGTTAGGAATGGAGCGGCTTATCGGGACGATCCTGCGAATCGTGGATAATTTCCGCGTGTTCCGGGCAGCACCACAGGCCGCTCTCTAGCTCGATCGTCGCTGGCTTACCGCAGCGAACCCTCGGGTCAGCAACGTCGCTCCCCGCAGGTTCCTCCTCGTAGGCGACCACATATTGGCAGAACTGCATGTGTAGTGATCCTACGTGAAAGTGGTCGGTGGGAACGCACAAATCGGCCAGGAAGCCCCGAACGCCGCTGGGACGCTCGGGGCTCATGAACACCTCCCGTCTTACCTCGAGTAGCTGGCGATCGGGATCATGAGATGGACGTAAGGCGTGTCCGGCCACATGAGCCACGGTCCGCCATTATGTGGATCGGTGGAAATGTTACGCAGGGCGTTCCTATCGGGAACGAGCATCATGAGGTGTGCCCCGAGGTCTTCAACCCAATCCGCATCGTTGGTCTTTTCCGTCGCAGCCGGGTCCGTGTTGCTTACCGGCGTATCGCCCATGAGCATGTACGCGGTACCCAGAGTTGTGTAGTTCGGCTCTCTGCCGTTGAACAACGCATCGATGAAACCGAGCCACGTCTCGTCCACACACCACGGATCGTTCCCCGGTGTGTCCGGGCGATCGGGCAGGCAGGTCCACCCGTTATTCCCCTCCCGTACGACCGTACCATCCCATGTCGTGATGCGCGCGGCGTAGGAGATTGAGAGAGGGCCGGCGCTCATCGCGCTGAGAATGACATCATCCTGAGCCGTGAGTGACGAGGGGCAAGCTATAGCTACCGCTATCAGAAGCGTTGTACCGCGCATGAGATCCTCCTTTGCCTGAAGGGAACGGCGGGGCCAGCATCGGCCACCGTCTAAGACACGACAATGAAGCGAGGTACACGTGGGGCCGCAAGAGCAGTACTAGCCCAGATCAAACACCAGTCTCCACCCTTCCTCCCGCTCTCCACCCTAGGGTGTGGAGAGATGGTAGTAGTTGGGCAGCGGTCCGTTGGACTCCCAGGGCTCTCAGAGCGAACCGACGGCCGCATGCGCTCGTCCTCTCCCTGCCTGGCCGTCCAAGACCCGAACATGTATTCTTGAGCGTCCCCAGCGGGGCCAAAACGGCAGTGACAGACAGCAAGACGCTTTGCAAAGGTTACTCGTTGGTGCTCGACCATATCACCCGCCTCATGATCCAATGCCGCTCATAGAATGCCCCGAGTGTGGTCAGAAAGTGGCGAGTGTTGCGTCGGCGTGCCCGAAATGTTCGTCCAATCTCAGCCTCCAGAGGCCCGCCGATCCCAGAAGAAGTCATAGCTCCTGGCCAGTACCGGTACTCGTGGTCGTAGTGCTGGTCTTGTTTGGCATGCTAGGGATACGGAACAGGGACAATCTTCGGGCACCACCGTTGCCGACAAGCACTTCGAGCCAGCCGACACCCCAAGCCGCTGCCTCCCCACCCGCTGAAGCACCCCAAGCCACCAGCCCGAGCACCCAAACGAAGTGGACATCGACCTGGGTGAATGTCAGAGAAGGACGCGGAACCGACACACGGATCGTTCAGATCCTCGATCCGAGGCAGCCAGTAGAGGTCGACAGCCTCCAAGGGCGCTGGTGGGGCTTGTACATAGACGGCAAGCGCATCGGATACGTCGCTAACTCGGTCCTCCAGAACGAATCTCCTGGTCGGTAGCGTGAACTCAACCGCCAATCCAGCAGCAGCTCGGGAGAGAGTCCCCTCGCTTGCCGCCTGACGACCAAAACCGCATTCTAGGACCGTCGCCACCGGGGCCAAAACGCGCAGTGAAGGGACCCACCTCCAGCATTGAGCAATGAACGACCTCTGGAAAGACCTTCGCTACGGCCTGCGAATGCTGGCCAAGACGCCGGGCGTATCGCTGGTGGCGATCGTGACCATCGCCCTCGGCATCGGGGGCGTCACGTACACGTTCAGCGCGGTGTACGGCATCATGATGCGCGGCCTGCCCTTCGAGGGCGGGGACCGCCTCATGAGTATTTCGCAGTACGTCGTGGCGGACGACATCACGAGAAACGCGCCGATCCACGACTACGTCGATTGGCGGGAGCAACAATCGGCGTTCGAGGACCTGGCGGCCTTTGCCTTCCGTACCATCAACCTCGCAGATACGGAGGAGCGCCCGGAACGGTATCTGGGTACTGCGGTCACGGCGAGCATGTTTGCCGCGGTGAGCGCCCGGCCGTTGCTGGGGCGCGTGTTCCGTCAGGAAGAAGATGCCGGTGACCTTGCCCCGACCATCGTTCTCTCCTACCGGGTGTGGCAGACGCGCTACGGCGGTGACCCCGAGATCATCGGGAAAACGATTCGCGCCAACGGCCGTACCACGACCGTCATCGGCGTCATGCCGGTGGGCTTCCGATTTCCTTTCGATAACGACCTGTGGATACCTCTCGGACTCGCCCCCACCGCGTTGCCACGGGGACAGGGCCTTCTTCTGTGGGTCATCGGACGACTCAAGGAAGACGTGAGCCTGGAGCAGGCACGGTCTCACATGGGGGTTATCGCCGAGCGCCTCGCCGCCGAGTATCCCGAGACCAACCAGGGCGTCGGCACCGTCGTTGTCTCCTACCCCGACGCACTGCTCCCTTCGGAACTGGGCGCCATGAGCTGGGTGATGCTGGCCGGCGTGTTCGGCGTGCTGTTCATCACGTGCGTGAATGTGGCAAACCTGCTGCTGGCCCGCGCCGCCGCCCGAGCCAAAGAGATGGCGATTCGCTCCGCCCTGGGGGCGAGGCGCGCGCGCGTGATCCGTCAGCTCATGGTCGAAGCCACCATCCTCGTGCTGATCGGTGGCGCCCTGGGGGTGGTCCTCGCGTCTGGGCTCATCGACGTCTACAGCTCCATGATAGAGGATATTCAAACGCCGTACTGGTTCGACATCCGGTTGGATGCTCCCATGCTTTTCTTTGCCCTGGCGGTGACCCTGGTCGCCAGCATAGCATCCGGCATCGTACCTGCCATCAAGGCGTCCGGGATCGACGTGCACGAGCTGCTCAAAGACGAGAGCACCGGATCATCCAGTTTCCGCATGGGCCGAATCAGCATGGGTTTGGTGATGACCGAGATCGCACTGTCCTCGGCGTTGCTGGTCCTTGCCGGCATGGCGATCAAGAGCGCGATGAATCTCAAAGCCCTCGACATGGGCTTCGAGACCGCGAACGTATTCACGGCACGCCTCACACTCGTCGAGACCGATTACCCAGACCGTGAGAGCGTGCTGCAATTCTACGACCGGCTGCGGCAGGGGCTGGAAGCGCTGCCGGGCGTGGCATCCGTCGGATTCGTGAACAGTCTTCCCGGTACGGGCGCAGGGCAATCGCGGTTTGCGGTGGAGGGTGTTCCGTACCCGACCGACCAGGACTATCCCGTCGCCAACCGAGCGACGATTACGACGGGGTTCTTCGACACGTTTGGCGTGAATCTCCTGGAGGGAAGGGATTTCGGATCCCAAGATCGCGACGGAGGCCTCCCGGTCACCATTGTGAACCAGAGCTTCGTGCGGCGGTACTTCCCTCAAGCGTCGGCGGTAGGCCAACGGCTGCGTCTCGGTCGGGCCGGATCCCAAAACGCCTGGATGACCGTCGTCGGCGTCGTGCCGGATCTCCACGTGGGGGACGACATCGCAGGGGGCATCCGTAGCGGCGGCGTCATGACGGAGCAATTCTACACGCCGCTTGCGCAGGGCACCCCCCGGGGCATGAACATGGCGATCAAGACCCGCGACGACCCTCTAGCGATCGCCCCACTCGTGCGGGATGCCGTTGCCGCCATCGATCCCAACCTACCTATCTACCAGGTTTACTCTATGGACGACGTCATCCGGACCGCGACGATGGCCATTGGCATCTTGAGTCAGACCTTCGCCGTATTCGGCGCGATCGCGTTGTTCATGTCGGCGGTCGGCCTCTACGGGGTCATGGCGTTCTCGGTCAGTCGCCGCACTCAGGAAATGGGCATTCGCATGGCCCTCGGCGCGCAAGGCAAAGACATCATCGGCCTCGTGCTCAAGAAGGGCATGACGCAGCTCGGCATTGGCATGGCACTGGGGTTGGGCTTGGGGCTCGTGATGGCCCGACCGCTCCAGGTCGCCCTCTTCCAGGTGAACCCCAACGATCCCACCGTGTACGCGGCGATCGTCGTCACCTTCACCCTCGCGGGGTTGCTCGCGTGCATGGTTCCCGCCGTGCGCGCGACACGGGTGAATCTGGTCGAAGCCTTGAGAGCGGAGTAGCCCCCCTCCCCCTGACAAGGGTCCCCACTGTCCTCTCCCTGTCTGGCCGTCCAAGACCCGAACACGTATTGTAGGACCGTCTCCAACGGTGCCAAAACGCAGTGCCAGACCTCTTGGACCGCCTCAAAGCAGCCCTCGCCGACCTCTATAACATTCAGGAAGAACTCGGCGCGGGGGGCACGTGGATGAATATCGAATAATGAATATTGAACAAGGAATATTGAACGGGCGTGGTACACTTCGAAATTCGATATTCTCTGTTCGATATTCGATATTCAACTAGCCCATGCCTGATACCCTCGCCCGCCTCACGGCTGCCCTCGCCGACCGCTACGCCATCGAACGGGAACTCGGCGCGGGGGGCATGGCGACGGTCTATCTCGCCGAGGACCTGAAACACCACCGTCAGGTGGCGGTGAAAGTTCTGCGGCCAGAACTCGCGGCGGCAGTCGGTCCGGAGCGGTTCCTGCGCGAGATCGAAATCGCCGCCAACCTCACCCATCCTCACATCCTGCCGTTACACGACTCGGGAGAAGTGGACGGCTTTCTTTTTTATGTGATGCCGTACATCGCGGACGAGACGCTGCGGGATCAACTCGTCCGCGACAAGCAGCTGGCCATAGACGATGCCATTGAGATCACGAGACAAGTGGCCCGAGCGTTGGGTTACGCCCACGACCGCAACGTCCTCCACCGCGACATCAAACCTGAGAACATCTTGCTGGCCGAAGGCGAAGCGGTGGTGGCGGATTTCGGGATCGCCAAGGCCATTCAATCGGCGGGCGGCGACTCGCTGACGGAGACGGGCCTGGCCGTGGGCACCCCAACCTACATGAGTCCTGAGCAGGCGGCGGGGACCGGTGATCTCGACGGGCGCAGTGACATCTACGGCCTTGGCTGTGTGCTGTATGAAATGCTGGCGGGCCAGGCGCCGTTCACCGGTCCCACAGTCGAGAGCATCGTACACCAACACCTGACCGCCGATGTGCCCAGGGTGACCGTGATCCGGGAGGCCGTGCCGCGCGAGATTGCCGACGTGATCAGGCGGGCGATGGCCAAGACCCCCGCCGATCGATTCGCTACGGCGAGCGAATTTGCCGACGCCCTGAAGCCCGTTGGCGTCACACCAGCGACCGGCTCGATCGCCAGGGCAGCGCCCCCTCGGCAGCGGCGGATGGGAATCATTGCCGCCGCGGTGCTTGTGGTTGTCGCCGCAGTCGCGTGGGCGATCACCCGCACGGGCGGCTCGGCGGGAGGTGACAGCGATATTCCCCGCCTCGTCGTGCTGCCCTTCGAGAACCTCGAGGAGCTTTCACTCGGCCTCGTTACCCCTACCTCCAGCTCGGCCGGGTCCCGCCACGCGCATATCACATCCGCAGCATCTTCCTCCATTTCCCCTTACTCGAATTGCCGTCTCGTGATCCACATCGGGGCGAATGTGGACACCGACGCGAGGATCGATCCGCCAATCCAGTCTGGTGCCTCCCGCTCCGACGGCGCAATGACCTTGACCGTTGTACCCTTCGGCGCGCCGGATCGGAGTTCCGACGCCAGCTCGTCCGCCCACCCCCCCGTCATCGAGCCAGGACCGGTGAGTAGAATGTTTCCCCAAAGCTGCTGCAAATCGCCACCCGTTTTCAAAAGCCGCTGCAAATCGGCAGCCGTTCTCGTGATCGCGTCCGCTATGCACTTGGGCAATCGACACACGCCGGAAAGCGAGGCAACTCCCGCAGACATGACATACCCGTCAATGACGGGCACGATGTTGCCTCCGTCACCCGTCATGTGAATGGCGAGGGCCGTCGTTCGCCCGGAAGCGTACACGGCCAGCTGTGCCTGGCTGGCGATATACGCCCGCGGTACGTTGAACTCCTCAAACAACATCTGGAGTAGCTGCCGGGCCTGAGGTTCCGCTACGACGTCGGAGATCGCCAGGAGCACCGGATGTTCCTCCGGTGCCACCCGCAGCTCGTCGTAGAAAACGTGATGGAGGAACCCCAGAAACTCCTCGGACGCGATCACCTGTCCCTTCTGAACGAGTTGGACCAGATCCAAAACCCCCCGCCTCCCCCATGCTTCATCGCCGTAGTAGACGCTCTTTTGTCCCATGCCGATGGCGCTGACGCCCGACTTCGGATGGCCCGCAATCGTGGGTACGGCCACCCGGGGTGCGTCGTCCCCGGCAAAGCCGGCGTAGGTCGTGCTGGATCCGATCGTGATGATAACGGCTTGCTGCACATCCGCGCCCTGCGCACCGACTGGCAGCGCCGCGATGAGCAACACCGACACCAGCATCGCAATCGGATGAGCTGTATATCGTGCGTGCATTAGGCCTCCTGTGGTTAACGAAACGCTACCGCGACGCCCGAGTCGTGGTTGGAGTTCCCCTCTATTTTGGAGTTCCCCCTCAATATAAGGAACAGGAAACGTTCCGGAATCGGCTCGCCGGGTTCGCAGTCTCGGGAGAGCGCCCTCGCCCATGGGTAGTTCACGATTGGCGATCCTTTTGGCGGCCACGTGAGGATGGTCTTCGCACCCTTCGAGCCAACGCGCTAGAGGTCCGGCACGGGCATGTGCTTGAGTGATGCCGAATCGGGTTAGCAATCGCCCACCGCCCTCACGCTGTCACCCTATGCCCCGACCCAGCTCGCCTGGGCACCCGAATCTCTTCCACCAAGTCCTGCACCTCCTGCGGCGGCGGCGGCGTGAAGGCCGAGACGCCGATCGCGACCACAAAGTTGATCATCATACCGACAATCCCGATACCTTCGGGCGACACACCGAACCACCAGTGCTCGGCGGTATTCAACTCCGGGTGCGCAAACTTGAAGTACACGATGTACCACGCCGTGAACGTGAGGCCGGCAATCATTCCTAAGACCGCGCCGTACTTGTTCGTCCTCTTCGTGAAGATGCCGAGGATGATCGCAGGGAAAAACGATGCCGCGGCAAGGCCGAAGGCGAACGCGACGACCTGTGCGACGAATCCTAGCGGGTGGATACCGAAGTAACCCGCAACGAGGACGGCGATGCCGGCCGCGATCCGTGCGGTGAGCAACTCGCCGCGCTCGCTGATCGATGGCCATATCGTCTTCTTCAACAGATCGTGCGCCACGGACGTCGAGATCACCAACAGCAACCCCGCTGCGGTCGATAGCGCCGCCGCTAGGCCGCCCGCGGCGACCAAACCAACCACCCAGTTCGGCAGCCCCGCGATCTCGGGGTTGGCCAACACCATGATGTCGTTGTCGATCGTCAGTTCGTTGGGAATCGATGACGCCGGCCCGGTGTTCTGGATGAGCCCATCCCCGTTCAGGTCGTCGTAGACGAGGAGTCCCGTTGCTTCCCAGTTCGTGAACCACGCGGGCACGTCCTCGTACGCGGTACCGGAGACAGTATCGAGCAAGTTCGTGCGCGCGAACGCGGCAACGGCGGGTGCGGTGGTGTAGAGCAGCGCGATAAAGAGCAGTGCCCATCCGGCCGAACTCCGCGCCTGTCGGACCTTGGGGACCGTGTAGAAGCGGACGATCACATGTGGCAGCCCTGCCGTCCCCACCATGAGGGCCGCCGTGATGGACAGAACGTCGAGCGTACCCTTGCGGCCGTCGGTATACGCACCGAATCCGAGTTCGTCCGTCAGCCCGTCGAGGCGGTCGAGCAGATACATCCCCGACCCGTCCGCCAGTTCGGCACCGAAGCCGATTTGGGGAATCGGGATACCGGTCATCATCATCGAGATGAAGATCGCCGGCACGAGGTAGGCAAAGATGAGTACGCAGTATTGTGCCACCTGCGTATACGTAATCCCCTTCATACCCCCGAGCACCGCGTAGAAGAACACGATGGCCATGCCGATATACACGCCCTGGTTGATGTCGACGTTGAGAAACCGTGAGAACACGATTCCCACCCCGCGCATCTGCCCCGCGACGTACGTGAACGAGATGAATATCGCGCAAATCACCGCCACGACCCGCGCCACCCACCAGTAGTAACGGTCGCCCACGAAGTCGGGGACCGTGTACTTCCCGAATTTGCGGAAGTAGGGGGCGATCAGCAGCGCGAGCAATACGTATCCCCCCGTCCACCCCATCAGATACACCGACCCGTCTCGACCCATGAACGCGATGAGACCCGCCATCGAGATGAACGACGCCGCGCTCATCCAGTCCGCGGCGGTTGCCATCCCGTTCAAGACCGGCGGTACGCGAGCCGCCGCAACGTAGAATTCGCTCGTCGAACTCGCGCGCGACCACACCGCGACACCGATGTAGACCGCGAACGACAGCCCCACCATGACGAACGTCCACGCTTGGACGGTCATGTCTGACTCCCCCCGCCCCCCACGTCCTCTTCCTGCTCATCCACCTCGAACGCCCGATCGAGCCACTCGAAGGCGGCATCCGCTTGGCCCAAGGTGACATGGGCCACCGCGATTTCGTACTTACACATGTAAAGCCGGTCGGAAATCTCTTCCACCTTGGAGAGGAGCGCCCTGGCCTCGGGCTCCCTGCCGGACTCGGCAAGAGCCCATGCGAACCACGCCTGGTACACCGGGCTATCGTCCAAGCGCAGCGCTTCTTCGAGCACCCTTACACCGTCGTCAAAGCGGCCCGCCCCTACGAGTGCGATCCCAAGCCCAAAGAGCGGACCGGGAGTGTTCGGAAACATCTCCCGTGCCCTCGCCCCTTCGGCGATGCCGTCTTCGTATCGGCGGGCGAGGAAGTAGGTGAACTGAAATCCCATGAATGCAGACTCGACCAGAAACGACGAAGGATCGATTTCCCTCGCGCGTTCGAGGTACGCTAGCCCCTGGTCGAACTCGCCCCGTAGGGTCAGGTAGCCGGCATAGGCCCACAACGCTTCCGTGGAATTCGGATTCAGCTCCAGCGCCTTGCGAAGCTCCAGTTCACCGGCTCCCCAATCCCAATCGAAGTGTATGTGCGCGAAGCCCATCCACGTGTGAGCCTCCGCGAGGTCTGGGTCGAGTTCCATGGCCCTGCGTGCCGCATCCTTCGCCTCCGGCATCGCTACCAAGGGCGGCAGCGTGACATTGGACAGATTGGCATACGCGAACGCCTTCCCGGCGTATGCCGGGGCGTAGCGCGGGTCGCGCCCGATGGCCTGATCGAAGTAGTCGATCGCCATGTTGAAGCCCTCGATCGTTCCAGCCTGTATGCCTTCCCGGCCCCTCAGGTAGAGGTCATAGGCCTCGAGGTCCTCGGTGGGCACGCTGGCAATGCGCGCTTCTTCCTCGGGTGTCAGACGGGTCTCCAGGGATGCAGCGATACGCTGCGCCACATCCCTCTGGACATCGAAGATCTGCGCCGGCTCCAGCACCCGTTCGTAGCTCTCCGCCCAAAGGTGTTCATCCAGGGAAGCGTCGATCAGCTGGAAGGTGATCACGACGCGATCCTGGTCGCGGCTGCTGCCGGAGTGAAAACGGCGCGGCAGGACGAGAGTCTCCTGCCGCGCTCGCCGTTCGTTCCGCGATCGGCGGCCGACTGACGTTGGGCATCGGCCTCTCGCACGAGGTGATGATGGCCCAGCTCGGAATCGGCTTCGAAAAACCGATCCGGCATCTGCGCGAGTACCTGTCGATCCTGATGCCCCTGCTCACTGAGGGAAAGGTCTCATTCCAGGGCGAAGTGCTCTCGTGCGAGGCGGAGATCTTCCGCAAGCCGACGGAGCCGTGTCC
>JADFPO010000210.1 GCA_022562295.1 Gemmatimonadota bacterium | reverse complement strand
GTGGACAACTGCCACTCGGTATTCGGCGCGAAGAACGCGTTCGTTTCACCTCGAAACAGCGACTGGTGGGTGTGCATCCCCGAGCCATTGGCGCCTTCGATTGGCTTCGGCATGAACGTTGCCAGGAACCCGTGCCGGTAGGCCACGTTCCGCACGACGAACCTGAACGTGGCCAGATAGTCGGCCGTGGTGACCGCATCCGCGTACTTGAAGTCAATCTCATGCTGCCCGTGGGCCACTTCGTGGTGACCCGCCTCGACCTCGAACCCCAACATCTCCAAGTCCGCGATAATCAAGCGGCGCAACGGCTCGGCCTTGTCCACCGGCGCGAGATCGAAATAGCCGCCCTCATCGTGTGTGTCGAGCGACGGGCGGCCATTCTCGTCGAGTTGGAACAAAAAGAACTCCGCCTCACAACCTGCCATCATCGCATACCCCATGTTCGCGGCCTTCTCCACTTGGCGCTTCAGGGCGAGTCGCGGACATCCGGCAAACGGCGTGTTGTCGGCGTGGTAGATATCGCAAATCAGCCGGGCAACCCGACCACCCTCGTCGTCGTAGGGAAGAATTCGGAACGTCTCCAGTTCGGGCTTGAGGAGCATGTCGCTCTCCTCGATCCGAACGAACCCCTCGATCGAAGAGCCGTCGAACAGGATGTCGCCGGCCAGCGCCTTGGCAAACTGGCTTCGCGGTACTTCGACATTCTTATTGATACCGGTCACATCGGTGAATTGAAGACGAAACGCGTCCACGGCGAACTTTTCGGCAAGTTCCTGGATGTCCTGAGCCGTGGCTCCGTTAGTATCGAGGATTTCGGGGGTCAGCGGGGGTTTTTCCCCACCGGGAAACAGGATCGGATGCTTGGCCAACACGGTCGCTCCTCTCGTGATTATGGATCCTGTGGGTCTGGTGCATGGGTAGCGCAAAGGGGTCGGGCGCACCGGCCAGGTCACCCAGGCGTCGTCGCCACACCCACTCAAACAGTGTATTCACGTCTGGACCGCGTGTCAACGAAATCGCGCATTCGCTGCACCAAAATTACCATTCTGATGACTCAAGATCACCAAAAACCATCTTCGTGATGAAAAATGTTCACAATTGGCATTTTTTTAGCTTTGCAAGACCCCACCGAGCACTGTCCGAATCGGGCGAACTCTCCATCCGGGGCGGTTCGGCGGGCCTGCCGAAATTGACGAGAACGTGTGGTGTCCCGCCCCCGGGAGCGGGACGGGGGGGGGGAGCTATGCCAAGGAATCCAGGAGATTCCAGAGCTCCTGAGCCGAGAACTCGTTGAATCGAATTTCGATGTCTTTCTCGGCCCACTCGAGAAAGACCCAACCGGTTAGCCGATGCACGTCGCCGCATACAAAATGGATCCGGCCTCGCACGCCGTTCATCTCTTCGTCCCGCACAGACTCCAACATCACGTCCCAGCGATCATCGCCGCGGTTGAGTTCACCCATCTGACGTGCTTTTATCGAGGTGTACGGCGGATCGAAGTGTTTCCGCTTGGGTGCGCCCGCCTCTCCCGGCGAATGGGTTGTCATAGAGGCTACAGTAATGCAGGGCCTGGGATCCCGCCAGGTGAACATTGCGTGCGGCGTGACGAGTCGAGGCCGCGGGCGGGGGAGGGCGGGGCTGGTTTATTCCTCGCCACCCGTGTGTGTACATTCCCAACCGTGCAATGAAGAATCAGCGATGAACGAAGGACGGTGTCCTCAGTGCGGTGAGCCGACGAGTGGGAAATTTTGCTCCAGCTGCGGCTCGTCGCTGTTGCGGTCGACTTGTCCGGGGTGCCGTGCGCCTCTGAATCCCGGGGCGCGGTTCTGTCACATCTGCGGCAGACCCATGGGCAAGCGGCAACGCGGCCCGACCCACCAGGCGCGCACCCACCCGGGATGGATCGCGGCCGCCGCGCTGATGGCGGTGAGCGCTCTGGTGTGGGCGGTTCGGGTAGGCCGCGACCCGAACACTTCACGTCCACCAACGACCGCGTTACCAGCGGCGGCGCCGGCACCCGACATAAGCGGGATGACTCCGCGCGAACGAGCCAACGCAGTCTTCGATCGCATCATGGCGGCGGCGGAACGAGGCGATTCCGCACAGATCGAGTTCTTCCGCCCGATGGCGCTAGGAGCCTACGCCCTCTTGGATTCGCCTGACAGCGACACCCGGTACGACGTGGGCATGATTCACCTAATCACCGGCGACGTCGAGGGTGCCCGTGCGCAGCTGGATTCGCTGAAACAATTCGCGCCCAATCACCTGTTGGGAACCATGCTGCAGTCTACGCTCGCACAGGTCGAACAAGACGAGTCGGGCATGCGGCAGGCCTACCGAGATTTCCTCGACCACTACGAAGCAGAAATCGCAACCGCCGGAACGGGCTATGCGGATCACCGTCCGGCAATCGACGCGTTCTTGGACGTAGCGCGCCGCGAACTAGGCAGAAACGATTAGCATGCCTGACATTCACGTAGCACACAGTCCCGACTCTGATGACGCATTCATGTTTTGGGCGCTCGCGTCGGGCAAAATCGATACCGGCGATCGCACGTACACGCACGAACTCGCGGACATCGAGACACTCAACCAGCGGGCACTGAACGCGGAGCTCGAGGTTACGGCAGTGTCCGTGCACGCGTACGCCCACATCGCGGATTCATATGCCATCCTGCCACACGGCGCGTCGATGGGCGACAAGGGATACGGTCCTCGCCTCGTAGCGCGGGCTCAGAAACCGGCGGACGTGCACTCGTCTTTGGCAGGGATGCGGATCGCGGTTCCGGGAGAGCTCACGACGGCTTTTCTGGTGTTACGTCTCTATCAGCCGGATTTCGTTCCCGTGGTCGTCCCTTTCGATCAGATTGAGACCACTGTGCAGTCCGGTGACGTCGATGCGGGCCTGCTGATCCACGAAGGTCAGCTGACGTATGAAGATCACGGTCTGCACCTCTGGCTCGAC
>JADFPO010000106.1 GCA_022562295.1 Gemmatimonadota bacterium | reverse complement strand
CTCGTGCCGTCGGCAACGATCCACGCGTCGTCACCGCTCGAGCGCACCGCCGGTAGGAGATCCAACTCGGCCATCTTCATCGAGAGATCGTAATGCTCAGCCTCGTAGCCGAACGAGCCCGCCATGCCGCAGCATCCCGACTCGATCACCTCTACGTCGAGGTCGGGAATCCAACGAAGCACCCCCGCCACGGCCGCCACCGTGCCGAATGCCTTCTGATGACAATGGCCGTGCAGCAGCACACGACCCACCGGAAGTTTCCGCAAAGGCAGCTCTAGCCTACCGGCGATGGCTTCGGTTCTCAAGAACTCTTCCAGCAGCATGGCTCGCTCGGGGAGAGTGCCGAGGTCATCGGATGTAAACAGAACTTCCGCTTCGTCCCGCAAGGTGAGCAGGCAGGACGGTTCCAGGCCTACTATGGGAACGCCTCGGTCCGCGTAGGGCTTGAGTGCGTTGAGCACGCGGCGCAGTTCAACACGGGCTTCATCGACCATCCCGGCGTTGAGAAACGTGCGGCCGCAGCAAAGTGGTCGGCCGCCTGCAACGTCTCGTGCGATGGTGACGCGGTATCCTGCGGCTTCGAGCACGCGAACGGCGGCGCGTGCGTTCTCCGGTTCGAAGAACGTGTTGAAGGTATCGACCCACAGCACGATCTCGGGTCGATCGCCGTCGTCCACCGGTGGTGTGTCGTTGAACCAATCCGATCGCCAGGAGGGCAGCGCGCGCTTGGCCGACAGTCCCAGCCACCTCTCACCCAACCAAGCAAGACCGCGAAATCGGTTTCGGGAGTTGAGAAGCATCGGCAGCCGCGCCGCTCGCGTAGCGTAGCGTGGAAGGAAAGCCACGAGCCGGTCCCGGAGCCCAACGCCGTGTCGCTTTTGGTAGTGAGACAGGAATTCGATCTTCATCCTCGCCATGTCCACTCCCGTCGGGCACTCGCTCTTACACGCCTTGCAGCCGATGCAGAGATCCATCGTTTCGCGCATGCTATCGGATGTGAGCGCGTCCGCTCCCAGTTGCCCGGAGATGGCCAGGCGCAGGGAGTTGGCCCTGCCGCGGGTGGTGTGTTGCTCGTCGTGCGTCACGCGATACGATGGACACATCACGCCGGGCTGCATTTTTCGGCAGGCGCCGTTGTTGTTGCACATCTCGACCGCGCCGTGGAAGCCGTTCCACTCCGACCAGTCGAGCGTCCATCCGTCTCGTTGGGGGCTGTAGTCCGGTGTGAAGCGGAAGAGGGAGCGGTCGTCCATGCGTCTGGGGTTGACGATGTTCCCCGGGTTGAGCAAGTCGGTGGGATCGAACGCGTGCTTGACTTCTTCAAACGCGCGCACGATCCGTTTTCCAAGCATCGGCTCGAGGAATTCAGATCGCACCAACCCGTCGCCGTGCTCTCCCGAGTGAGATCCCTTGAACTCGCGCACCAGCGCGTGTGCTTCCTCGGCGATGGTGCGCATCTTCCGGACGTCGGTTTCCTGCTTGAGGTTCAGTGTGGGGCGAACGTGCAGGCACCCCACCGAGGCGTGTGCGTACCATGTGCCCGTGGTGCCGTGGCGTTGGAACACCTCGTTCAACCGATCGGTGTACTCGGCGACATGCTCCAGCGGCACCGCGCAATCTTCGATGAACGCAACCGGCTTCCCGTCGGACTTCATCGACATGACGATGTTGAGACCGGCTTTGCGGACGGACCAGATCTCCTGCTGAAATGCGGAATCCGCGGCGCGCACCACGGCGTCCGGATGGCCGAGCGTTCCCATGAGGTCTTCGAGTTTCGTGAGGTGGTCGATCTGGCCGTCGAGTTCCTCACCGGAGAACTCGACCAACAGGAGTGCCGCGGGTGCTCCCTTGGTGAAGCGCTGTACGGACGCACGGAACGAGGCATTGTCTCTCGCGAGACTCAACAGCGTTTCGTCCAACAGCTCGACGGCGGATGGATTCAACTCGACGATGTGCTGCACGGCGTCCATCGCCGCGTGGAGTGTGGGAAAGTGACACACGCCTAGCACACGATGAGGCGGGGTCGGCTGCAGGTCGAGTTGGATGCGGGTGAACATGCCGAGGGTACCTTCGGACCCGACCAACAGGTCGGACATGTTGAACCGTCCGTCGGAAATGCGATCGATGTTGTAACCGGCTACCCGCCGAAGGACCTTGGGAAAGCGGCGCTCGATTTCTTCGGCCTCGCGTCCGTACAGATCCCGCATCGTCGCGATCAAACTTTGATAACGTGTGTGAGTCGAACTACCGTCGTCGTCCGATGGATCGCCGTTTGGCTTGGCGTCGCCGGACACCTCGCCAAAGTGTATTGCGTTGCCGTCCGCGAGCGTGGCGTCAATCGAGATGACGTTGTCCACCATCTGCCCGTATCGAATCGAGCGGGCGCCGGCGGAGTTGTTCCCGGTCATCCCTCCGATGGTCGCTTGGCTCGCGGTGGCGACATCGACCGGGAAGAAGAGCCCGTTCGGTGCGAGCGACGCATTGAGGTGATCCAGCACCACCCCCGGCTCGACGGTGACGCGGTGTGCTTGCCTGTCGAACCGTAGGATGCGGGTGAGGTACTTGCTGGTGTCGATGATCAATGCCTCGCCGATGGCTTGGCCGCCCTGCGACGTTCCGGCGCCGCGTGGGATGACAGGCACGGACAAGTCGCGGGCGATCTGCATCGTGCGCACCACATCCTCTTCGTTGCGCGGAAGCACGACGCCAATGGGCTCTATCTGGTAGAAGGAGGCATCTGTGGCGTAACGGCCCCGACTGAACTCGTCGAACAGCACCTCACCTTGCAGTTCGCGGCGGAGGCGGGAGGGCAGAGCGGGGTCGGTGGATGGCATCGGGGTAAGATAGGGGTCCGGTGGGTGGGGCGGGGTATTGGGAGGTTTCAGGTGCCGGGTTTCAGGGCATTTGGCTTTGGCTCTTGATGAGAGTGATGCCGGCAGATTCCGAAACCGACACCCGACACCTGACACCTGACCCCTATAGCCAATTGACAACCTTCCCCTGCATCGGTCTTTTCTCTGTCCGATAGCCTCGAACCGAAAGGTGCCACGTGACATTCCGCAGCGGGCGGCATTTTCTCCAGGTCCCGGGACCCACCAACGTTCCGGAGCGTGTGCTTCGGGCGATGAACCGGCCCACCATCGATCATCGAGGCCCCGACTTCGCACGGATGGCCACGGAGATCCTGAAGGACCTCCAATGGGTCTTTCGTGCTTCGGGTCCGGTCTTCGTCTTTCCTTCGTCTGCCACGGGTTGTTGGGAGGCGTCCTTGGTGAACACGCTTTCGCCGGGTGACAAGGTCCTTACGTGCGACCAAGGGTACTTCGCGGATGGTTGGAGAGCGACTGCCGAGCGGATGGGACTCGAGGTCGATATCGTGCCGGGCGATTGGCGGTGCGGCGTGGATCCGGCTGCCGTCGAGGACAAGCTCGCGAAGGACACCGCCCACGAGTACCGCGCCCTGCTGGTAGTGCACAACGAGACTTCTACGGGGATCACAAACCCGCTCGCGGCCGTACGCCAAGCGCTGGACAATACGGGTCATCCAGCCCTCCTCATGGCGGACGCGGTGTCGTCATTGGGGTCGATGGAATACGAGCACGATGCATGGGGGGTGGACGTCACGGTGGCCGGCTCGCAAAAGGGGCTCATGGTTCCGCCGGGACTCGGCTTCAATGCCGTGAGCGAGAAGGCTCTGGAGGCCAATCGGTCCGCCGGGCTTCCCAGATCGTATTGGGACTGGCAGGCCATGCGCTCCTTCAACGAAGACGGATTCTTCCCCTACACACCCGCCACGAACCTCCTCTATGGACTACGGGAGGCCATCTCTATGTTGCGTGAGGAGGGACCCGAGACGGTCTTCGCGCGTCATCAGCGATTCGCCGAGGCGACGCGTCGCGCGGTGAACGAGTGGGGCCTCGAGATCTATTGTACGGATCCCGCGAAATACAGCAGCGCGCTGACGGCGATACTGGTGCCCGAGGGCAGTGATGCCGATTCTCTGCGGGCGGTGATCCTCGATCGGTTCGACATGTCCCTCGGCGCCGGCTTGGGCCGATTGAAAGGGAAGGTCTTTCGTATCGGACACCTCGGCGATCTGAACGACTTGATGCTTGCGGGCACACTCTGTGGAATCGAGATGGGCTTGTCGCTGGCCGGCGTGCCCTCGTCCCGGGGTGGCGTGGCGGCCGCGCTGGATTGCTTGTCAGCTTGAGCTGCCCGGAGAGTTGGTCATGACGCGGATCGAATCATTCCGGCTTGCCGTGCGCTGGGTCGGAGTCGGATGCGCCGTTGCCGCCATGGGCTGTGCCGGCGACGCGTCGCGCCCGCTGGAGTTGAAGTTTGGGCATGTCGGTGCGCCCGGCTCTCTGTTCGCGCTCTCGGCGGAGGAGTTCGCCCGCCGTGCAAACGAGCGCCTCGGCGACCGAGCCAAGGTCGTGGTGTTCGGGTCCAGCCAGCTGGGCGGCGATGAGATTCTCCTCCAAAAGCTCAAGCTGGGTACGTTGGATTTTGCGCTGCCATCGACGGTGATGTCGTCGACCATCGATGAGTTCGGCCTCTTCGAGATGCCCTACCTGGTGGACGACCGGGAGCACATGCGTGCGATCGAGGCCGAAGTCATTTGGCCGATACTCGCTCCGCTGACGGAGCCGATGGGCTACCGCATCATCGCGGTATGGGAAAACGGCTTTCGCCACGTCACCAACAACGTTCGGCCTATCGTGGTACCGGCGGATCTGCGGGGTGTGAAGCTACGCACACCGCGCGGGGTGTGGCGCATCAAACTATTCCAAGCATTCGACGCCAACCCGACACCGATGCCGCTGTCGGAGGTGTTCATTGCGCTGCAGACCGGGGTGATGGACGGGCAGGAGAATCCGTTCGCTCAGATCTACACGATGAAATTCCAGGAGGTGCAGTCGTACCTCTCGCTTACGCGGCACGTATACACGCCGGCATACGTCACGGTGGGCACGACCAAGTGGCAGCGGTTACCGGCGGACATCCGCGACATACTCACGGAGACGGCGCGCGAGACGCAAGCCTTTGTGCACGCGACGGCCGAGCGTATGGACAGCGAGGTCTTGGCGCGACTGGAGGCCACGGGGATCGAGGTCAACGAGCCGGATATGGCTGCTTTCATCGCGGCGAGCCAGGCTATCTACGATGAGTTCGGGGCGACGGTCGCGGGCGGCGCCGACTTGATCGCGACGGCTGCCGCGCTTGCCAACCGCTAACACGCGCCTCGCCAAGGCTGCCAACGGCCTCGAGCGGGTACTCGAGGTCGTGTTGCTCGTGTTGTTGGTCGCGCTGGCCACGCTGGTGGTGGTTGCGGTGGGATTCCGCAAGGCCGGCGCCGCGCTCGTGTGGTACGATGAGGTCGCGTCGGTCCTGCTTGCCTGGCTCACCTATTACGGCGCGTCGTACGCGGCGCTGAAGCGGGTCCACATCGGTTTTCCCATGCTCGTGCAGAGCGCGAGCCCGAGGGTACGGCGTGTGCTGATCGGGATTCGCGAGGTGATCGTCGTGGGCTTCTTCCTGCTCGTGGCCTGGGCGGGTTGGCGCGTCATGAGCATCCTCGGTGGTACCCATCTCGCGAGCCTTCCCTGGGTGCCAATGCGTTTCACGCAGTCGGTCATTCCCATCTGCGCCTTCCTCTTTATCATTGCCGAGCTGTTGAGCTTCAGCATAATGTCGACCGATTCCGACTCAGCGACGGCTGCCAAGCCATGACGCTGTTCTTGATGTTCCTGGGGTTGGTGGTCCTTATCCTGATCGACGTGCCGATCGCGATCGCCCTCGGTGTGGTCGCTGCCGTGGCGATGGCGGCGACTTCCGGTCTCGCGATCCTTCCGAATGTCGGACTGATCCTGTTCGACGGCGCCACCAAGTTTCCGCTCATCGCGATACCGCTGTTCATATTGGCCGGCGGCATCATGAACGCCACCGGGATCTCGCGCCGTCTCATCGCGTTGGCGTCGGCCCTGGTCGGGTTCGTCAAGGGCGGTCTGTCGATGGTGGCGATCGGAGCATCGTTGTTCTTCGCGGAGATCTCGGGTTCGGCGGTGGCGGATGTGGCGGCGCTCGGCTCGATACTCATCCCGGCGATGAAGAAGCGAGGCTACCCGACGCCGTTTGCGGCGGCCGTCTGTTCGTCATCCGCCACGCTGGCCGTGATCATCCCTCCGTCCATCCCGATGATTCTTTACGGTGTCATGTCAGGCAGCTCCGTGGTGGAGTTGTTCGTGGCGGGAATCATTCCGGGAGTGCTCGGTGGCTTGGGAATGATGGGCGTGGCATACATCATCGCGGTACGCCGGAATTATCCCGTTGAAGAGGCGTTTCAGCTTCGGCGGGTGTGGACCGCGTTCCGCGAAGCTGTTTGGGCCTTGTTGCTTCCCGTCATCATTCTCGGTGGGATCTTTACCGGCTGGGTCACGGCCACGGAAGGTGCCGGGTTGGCGGTCCTGGCCGCCATTGTCATTGGAGGGTTCATCTACCGCGAACTCGATTGGCAGCGCCTCCGCACGGCGATGATCGAGGGCGCTAGCCAGACGGCCGTCGTGATGTTGTTGGTCGCGACGTCTGCCGTGCTCGGTGATTACCTCACCGAACAGCAGGTACCGCAGCGTGTCGCCCAGGGGATTCTGGACCTGACTGACAATCGGTTCGTCATCCTGGCCCTCCTGAACGTCTTTTTTCTCACGGTCGGTCTGTTCCTTCACTCCGCGGCGGCCATCATACTGGTCGTACCCATCGTGCTGCCGCTGGTCGAAGCGGCGGGAATAGATCTGGTGCACTTCGGCCTCATCGTCACCCTGAACCTCGGTATCGGACAGCAGACCCCCCCGGTGGCGAGTGTGTTGGTAACGGCCTGCTCCGTGGCCAAGGCGGATATCTGGGAGGTGACGAAGGTCAATGTGTTCTTTGTGTCCGTACTGGTGGCTCTGCTGATCCTCGTGACGTACGTTCCGGCGGTCCCGTTATTCCTGGTCCGCATGTTCTACGGGTAGTCTTCGTGGCGGCCGGTCCAGACGGCCGAATGGCTGATTGCAGCGAGCTGCTGCTGTAGATTGCCTGCGGCTGTGCTGCGCGATACCGCGTATGCATGTTTGAAGGGCGCTCAACGAGGGTAACGGCCATGTCCAGATACCGTTCGGTCGTGTTGGTGTTGGGGATCGCCGGATTTGCGGTTCCCACCGTGCTCGCCCGTGAGGGGCAAACCATCCCAGGCGTCCCGGGAACCGCGCAGCGGCCGGCCGATTCAATCCAGCCTGCGGCACCGCAAGCAATTCCCCAATCGGAGGTTCTGCGCCGCGCCGATGAGGCGATCGCCGCCCTCGCCGCGATTCGCTTCCGGCTGAATCCCGATCCCGCGGTGGCCGACGTCGAATCGGAGTTGCCGGTGTCGATCCAAGCCGTCCAGCGGCTGGGAACGGATCTCGACCTCGAGACGCTCGATCGACTCTCCCTCCGCAACCTGCAAGACATGCGTCAGCGATGGGCGCGATATGAAGCACAGTTCCGCGACTGGCAGCGAAGCTTGGACGAGCGCCTGGCGACGTTGGAAGTGGAGCGGCGCGCCGTTCGCACGGTGCGAGACGTTTGGGATGTGGCGAACCGGGCGGCGGTTGCGGAAAATTATCCGGTGATCCTCATCGAGCGCACCCGCGACGTGCAGGGGACGGTCGATCAGGTGGAGACGTATCGGCGCGGACGTCAGGATGTCGTGCTCGTCCTGCAGGATCAGGTGTCGCAGCAACTATCCGCAATCACGCACGTCTTGACGCAAATCGACATCGCGGAAGGGGATGCGCGCCAGCGACTCTTCGAGCCCGACAGTCCTCCACTCTGGCAGGCGGTCTTCTCGCGCGGCGACGATCTTTCCTTGACCAGTGAAGTTCGCGACTCGTGGACGGAGAACTGGGCCACGTTCATCGACTACATGCGGTCCAGCCAGACGCGCCTGCTCTTTCATTTCGTGCTGTTCGCGGCCCTCATGGCGTTGCTCGTGGACCTGCGCCGGCGCAACACACAGTGGACCATGGAGCACACGCTCGAGGCGCCTGCGCACATCCAGTCTCATCCGGTGTCGGCCGCGCTCTTGGTAGCGTTGCTGTTCACCCGCTGGATACATCCGGACGCGCCGATCGTCGTGGCGGATCTCGCGCAGCTCGCCATCCTGCTTCCGGTGCTCCGGCTGTTGCCGGGTTTGGTGCACCAGAGCATGCGCAAACCGCTTTACGGACTTGCTGGGTTGTACGCGCTCAACCAAATCGGCAGTCTCGCGCTCGAGCAGTCGATCCTGCAACGGTTGCTGCTGTTGGGCGTGACGGGGCTGGCTCTGGTCGGTCTCCTCGCCTTGGTGAGGCAAGGCCCGTCGTTGGCCGGGCGCACTGGCCGGTGGTGGGGTATAGCCCTGTTCGCCGGCCGGATCGGCATCGTCGCGTTGGCATCCTCGGTCGTGGCGAACGTGATCGGCAACGTGTCGCTCGCGGAGCTGCTCACCAGCGCCACGCTGAACAGCGCGCTGCTTGCCATGGTGATGGTTGCGGGCGCAATGGTTCTCGAGGGCGTCTTGAAGGTGCTGCTCCGGACGCGCATCGCTCAATCGGTGAACGCCGTCCGGCTGCACACCCAGCTCCTTGCCCGCCGGGGAACGTCGGGGCTGCAACTCGGCGCGCTGTTACTCTGGCTCGTCACCACGCTCTCGTTGTTTCGTGTGCTCTCCCTCTTCGTCGGGACGGCGGGCGCGATCCTCGGCAGAGTGTGGTCGGTTGGTTCGTTCAACATCTCCGCGGGAGACGTACTCGCCTTCGTGATCACGCTGTGGATCGCGATATTGGCGTCACGTTTCATCCGGTTCGTACTCAATGAGGATGTGCTCCCCCGCATCGAGCTTCCTCGCGGCGTGCCGGGCGCCATTTCGACTGTGGCCCATTACGTCATACTCGGCATCGGCTTCGTCTTTGCGATCGGCGCGGCGGGCATCAACCTGGGCCAGTTTGCCCTGCTTGCCGGTGCGTTCGGCGTCGGTATCGGGTTTGGATTGCAGAATGTGGTCAACAACTTCGTTTCGGGTCTCGTGCTGATCTTCGAGCGGCCCATCCAGGTCGGTGACACCATCGAGATCGGAGAGTTGCTGGGGCGCGTGCGCAGGATCGGCATCAGGTCGAGTACGGTGCGCACCTTTGACGGGGCGGAGGTCATCGTCCCCAACGGCAATCTCATCTCGGCCGACGTGGTCAACTGGACACTGTCCGACCGTCTCCGCCGCATCGAATTGCCGGTTGGCGTCGCGTACGGCACCGACCCGAACCAAGTGCTCGAGCTTTTACGTACGGTGACGCCGAAGCAGGACGGCGTGTTGGAGAATCCTCCATTGCAAGCCCTGTTCGGCGGTTTCGGCGACAGCTCGCTGGATTTCTCGGTGCGTTTCTGGACGGCCGAGTTCGAGAACTTCCGGGTGGTGGCAAGCAACGTCAACGTCGCCATCTATGATGCGCTCAAGGAAGCCGGCATCACGATTCCGTTCCCGCAGCGCGACCTGCATCTGCGCTCGGTGGATCCGTCGGTGAAACGGGCGTTGAGCGATGGGGGGACGACCGAGACTGCGGCAGACTTCGCGCCGTGATGGTGACTGCCACGGATGATCTTTTCGAGCGCGGATATGGCGCTCGGGTTCTGCCGGATTTTCAGCGTGCACGGACCAAACCGTGTCCACAATCAATTATCCGTGGCCGGGGGACGACCGAGGCTGCGACGGACTTGGCGCCGTGATGGGCTGCGACCACCCCCTTCGGGATTCCAGGACGAGTTGATTGACTAAGTCTATTGACTTAGCTAAGTATGAAACATGGACGAGACGGTCAATATCCACTACGCCAAGACCCATCTCTCGCGGCTGCTGGCTCGGGTTCGGGAGGGTGACGAGATCACCATCGCCAAGGCCGGCACGCCGGTCGCCCGCCTCGTGTCCGTGACCTCCGGTGCCGCCCGTCGTCCGGGCGGTTTCTCGTTCCATCTCGGGGACGAGTTCTTCGAGGCATTGCCCGACGCCGAGTTGGGTCTGTGGGAGCGGTAGGGATCCTCCTCGATACCCACGCCCTCATTTGGTGGCTCGACGACGACCCCCGCCTGTCCCGCGCGGCTCGGGTGGCTATCGCCGACCCCGAGGTCCTCGTGTACGTCAGCGCGGCGTCGGCCTGGGAGATGGCGACTAAGGTTCGCCTCGGAAAGCTTCGAGACCCAGGCGGGGCGGTTCCGCGCCTCTCACAGGTGCTCCGTGACCGGGCCCTGACGGCGCTTCCGGTGACGGTGGACCACGCAGTCGCGGCCGGCGGATTGTCGGGGCCCCACCGTGATCCCTTCGACCGGATGCTCATCGCGCAGAGCCGGATCGAAGGACTGCCGGTTGTCACGACCGATCCCGTCTTTACCCGATACGCAGTTCCGGTGATCTGGTAACGTCCGCCGGGGGCGCTGCCCCGCACCCCGCACTTCCACGGGGAGAGGGGAGAGGGGGGATCCGTATCCTCAGAGCTTTAGCGTCATCCGTGGCCGTCTTACCACGGGTAAACCCGCGGCTCGGCCGAACCGACTGTCGCTCAAGCGACCGCCGCCGTCCTCATACGCGCGCGTTGTTGTGCTCCGCTCTGCAAGAAATAGATGAGAAGCAGATGCTCAGCAGTCATTATCCTGTGAGATGCGACACCGTATCTACGTGCACATCACTTGGACCACCCGAGACCGCGAACCGGCGATTGACGCAGATTCCGCGACCCTGCTCCATCGTCTGCTCCCGGCCATTGCACGACAGGAACGTACCCACGTACTCGAGCTGGAAATCGTGCGAACCCACGTCCATGTTCTGCTGCGCGTCCGGCCAACGACGCTGATTCCACGGCTCGTGCAGAGGTTGAAGGGAGGCACCTCGGTTATCGTGAACAGAGAGAGGGGGTCGACGGTGAAAAAACCATTGCGATGGGCCAAGGGTTATAACATCGATTCAGTCAGCCGGCAGGCGGTCGAAAAGGTACGCGCATACATTCGGAATCAACCGGCCCATCATCCCGGCGAGGCGATTGGCGGGAATTACCACGGGTAAACCCGCGGCTCGGCCAACCGACTGTCGCTCAAGCGACCGCCAGCTCCCACGTCGGTTTACCGACAGATCGCCGAGCCGCCGCTTTAGCGGTGGTGATCCACACCGCACCCCGCACTTCCACGGGGAGAGGGGAGAGGGGAGATCCGTATCCTCAGAGCTTTAGCGTCATCCGTGGCCGTCTTACCACCCGCGGCTCGGCCAACCGACTGTCGCTCAAGCGACCGCCAGCTCCCACGTCGGTTTACCGACAGACGCCGAGCCGCCGCTTTAGCGGTGGTGATCCACACCGC
>JADFPO010000105.1 GCA_022562295.1 Gemmatimonadota bacterium | reverse complement strand
GCGGTTGCCCGCGCTCCGTTTCAGAAAAGGGTTCTTCCGGGAATTTCGGGGAAATGAACGACGGAGGATGCGAGCCCGTCCGCCACCCTGTGCTGTGTGTTTTTCCCCTCGTCGCCCAGGCTCTTCCGTACGATCTCATCCAAGGTGCCGCCGGAAGCCTTCCCGAGCAGGCGGCGGCGGCGACGGGGAGAGAGGCTGGAGTTCACCGCGGATGACGCGGATTGGGCGGATCGCGCGGATCCCCCAACCCCGATTCTTTTGGTTCTTCGTGGCCATTCCATCTCGACGTGGAGCTGACCGAGGGGGTCGGCGATGCGATCAAGGTCATCATGTCGAGATAACTCTCCCCGGAAATACCGGATGACCCGGAAAAGGAGTCACGCGACGCTTGACGGCCCTCGAGCATCCCTGAAAACGAATGCACCCCTGATTAACGGAAGACGGAGGAATACATGAAGCTCAAACGGTGTACTAGCTGGGCCCTGCTCGGCGTTTTGACGGCGCTGGGAAGCGTCGGCGTGGAGGCTCAGGTGCCCGAGCGGCACATCTCCGAGGCCGACGCGGCGTTTCCCGAGGCGTTCAGCATGATTTCCGGCCTGCGGGAGCTGGCGGACGGTCGCGTGATGATCGCGGACCCGCTGGGCCAGACGCTCGTGGTCGTCGATTTTGAGGCTGGCATTGCCGACACCATCGGCCGTGTGGGGGGCGGACCGGGAGAGTACAAGCAGCCCGACGGTGTGTTTCCATTGCCGGGGGATTCGACCCTGCTGGTGGACCTGGGCAACGGCCGTCTCACAGTGATCGGTCCGGATCTCACCTTCGGCGAGACAACCCCGATCGCCCAAGGCGAGCCGGGGCCAGGGGCCGGCCCCGGTGGGGGGGGGATGATGATCGTGCTGCCCCGGGCGACGGATTCGCGAGGCGGTGTGTATTTCCAGCCCATGGGCGGGTTCCGACCTGGCGGCGGGCCTCCGGATTCGGCTGCTGTGGTGCGTTGGGACCGCGGAACCGGCGCCATGGATACCGTGGCGATGGTCAAGCTGCGGGATATGGATGTGCAGACGAGCGGTGGCGCCAGGGAGCGCAGCGTCATGATTCGGCCGAAGCCGTACTCCCCGCGGGATGGGTGGGCCGCCGGTTGGAACGGGATGGTCGCCGCCGTGCGGTCGAACCCCTATTACCTGGAGTGGTTCGGGCGTGCCGGGGCCTCGGCGCGGAGTCCGGATGTGGTGTTCACCCCGGTTCGGATCCGACAGGCCGATAAGGAGGAATACATCGATCGGGCCAGCGCCGGGGGGCTCATGATCCAGATGACGATGCATAATGGGGTGCGTCGGATGGGGTTCTCGCGCGGTGGCGGCGGTGGGCCGCGACCCGACACCGACGGTTATGACTGGCCCGATACGAAGCCGGCGTTTGATTCGGATCGGATATGGGTCACTCCCGAAGGTGACGCCTGGGTGACGCGTTTTGTTTCGGTCGGTGCAGCCCCGATCATCGACGTGTTCGATGCCGATGGCCGGCACAAGGAAGTTCTGATCCTTCCAAAGGGCCGCAGGGTCGTGGGGTTTGGCGCCCAGCATGTATACCTGAGCGCTTCGGACGAATTCGATTTGCAGTGGTTGGAGCGGTACCGCAGAACGACCTGAGTGTGACCCGCCAGGTGTTGGCCGTGGGACTCGCACCACGGCCAACACCTAGCGGTTGACGATCTCCTCTTGCAATTCTTCGAGTCGCACCGCGAGTTCTTGCTGTCGCGTCTTCAGGCTTTGGATGAGATTCCGCCGGGAGCGAAGCAAGAAGAAGCTGCGGATATCGGTCCACGATCCATGCCATCGTTCTCTGACCCACACACCGGTGAGCCCGGTGAGGGGCCAGAATATCATGCCCACCAGGGCGGCGACGTAGCCGGCCGCCCACCACGTGAGCACCTCCCAGAGCGCTAACCATACGGCGTACACCACGATGCCGATCATGAGCGCAAACGTGGACCTTTGGTAGTGGTCGGGCCTGGCGATCCTCACCAACCTTCCGGTGAGGTGCCGGGGGAACCAGTAGAGGACGTACCCGATCCCCGCGACGGCAAATGCCGGGAGGCCGAACAGGGGGAGTCTCCGTGCGGTCCACTTCATGCTCGCGCGGAGGCTCACATCGGCTGCCAGGCTGTTGGGACTGAGGCGGAGTCGTTTCAGTCTGCGGCAGTGCGTCGTCACATCGCGCACGACTGCGTCCCACCGTGGATTCGGGTTCTGACGCAGGACCTTGAGAGCCGATGTGGTAAGCTCCAACCGGCTCATCTGGTGTGCTCGGTTCTTCGTGGCGCCGCCCCCTTCTTCGAACTCGGCTGTCCAGATCGCCTCGGCGCATTCCACCAGGGGTTTGTCCTCCCAACGCTCGAGGTTGACCGTGACGCGGCGCATACCGGCCTCGATGCGGTTCGTGAGGTCCCGCACCGCCTCACGGTCGTCGGCCGGCCGGCCCGCGAGATCGTCCCAGTCGATGGGAGCGCCTCGGACGATCAGGGCCGCGGAACGGAAAACGTCCTTCCGTCGAAACACGAGGCCCACCGGGAGGATCGTGAAGCTGCGCGAGATCTTCACCGCGGTGCCCAGCGCGATACGAGCGGCGCCGGTCTTCAATTTGGCGAGTTCGGGTTCGCTGTGGGTCAAACCTTCCGGAAAAACCCCGATCGCGGCTCCATCAGACAGCGCGTCGTGCACCGCGCGGAACATGTCCTCGTTGAGATCCATGACGTTGGCGTCGTCGATCTGGCGGTATACGGGAATGGCACCGGATCGTCGAATCAGCCACCCGATGGTGGGATCGGTGAACAGTGGCGCCTTGGCCAGGAACCGCACGGGGCGTCGCGCGGCCGCTGCTACCAGCACGGGGTCGAGCAGCGAGTTGGGATGATTGGCGACCAGTAGCAGCGGCCCGGACCGCGGCACGGGATCGCCGGCGATCGTCAGCCGGTAATACACCCGCCCCGCGGCGCTCGAGAGAAGAGAGAACGCCTGTTGCATCCACATGTGTTCGGTATCCTAATCGCGTCAATGTAAGTGAAGCCCAGGAAGTTGGTAACGAAAACGCCCCCGGCCGAATCGGCCGGGGGCGCGTGGTGCTATCAGTTGTGAAAACCGTCCGTCAGTCGCCGAACTGGAAGAGCCACGACACCGGACGGACGAAGTCTTCGAAGGTATCGTCAAACAAGTCCTCGAGGCCGTCCATCATCTCTCGCAGAGCCTGCGCTTGCTCGGCCGACAAGGTCTCCCCGTTGGGTCCGACGATAACGAAGCCGTCGCCTTCGATGGTGATTGTGGCGAACAACTGTCCGTTGACAAGCACTAGGAGGGTTCCGGCTTCCTGCTCTCCGAGGCTGAACGAGCCCTGGAACTGCACGCTGTGGGACCGCTCCCTGAACTGGACGTCGATCGTCATGGAGCTCTGATCCGTTTCGCGCTCGAACTCAAGAACCAAGCTCGCGGTCAGGTTGAAGTCCCGGGTGGGGACGCCGATCGCGTATGTGATCTCGACGCTTTCGGACGCGAAGGTGCTCGAGAACGACGTGGCGAGATCGAGATCGACTTGGTCGGTGCCGTCGGTGATGAACCCGTTGACGCCAAAACTGATGGACCCGAGGAGTCCACTCGCGGACACCGTGTAGTTCATGAACTCGGTTTGCCCGGATACGACGATCAGACGGGCCACCAGCGCGGCATCGGTGCTCTCGTCGAGGATGTCGACGTAGCCGATTTCAGTCGCGCCAGGCTCGTTCGTGACCGGGTTGACTTCGTACAGGATGAACCGCATCCCGTTCGCCGGCGCGCCGGTGCGCTCCTCGTCGAAGTAGTAGCCCTCTTCGGGACGATGGACGTAGGTGCGCCCGCGGAAGTTCTCTGGAATCAGCAGGGCGGCGGCCGAAGTGTTGTACAGCGCGCCCGCGATCCGGTCGCCGGCTTCCTGCAACTGCCAGGATTCACCCGCGGTTGCAAGGTCCCAGCCGGCATCCATTAGCGTGGAAGCCAGGGCCGGTGCCCCGTTGATTTGACTGAAGCGGCCGCTCATCGATGCGAGGCTCGCGAACACTGGGGTGTCGAACGCTGACTGGACCGCCTGAAGATCGGCGGCGGACGAGGTGGGGTCAAACGGTCCGTCGGCATCAGGGCCGGTCCCGTCGTCACATGCTGCCAGACCAAAGACCAATGTCAGGCTCAGGGCAGACAATCTCTTGATGCTATTCACTACGTACCTCCAGGTCTCTCGTTTGTGTGTGGTGGTGCTGGACGGTGGACTGCGGCCGATTCCGGGCCGTGTTTCGCTCCAACTGGGGTGCAAATTAGGATTTAGGCGGATCGAGCGCTGTGCTGCAGCGCAGCTTTCGATGGTGAGGTATGGCACGTAGTTTCGGGCCGGACCCGGTGGCGCCGGACCGCTTCCGGCGGCGATATTCACCTTCAGCTCCGGCCGCCGTCGGTCCCGCCGTTGTCAGGAGACCGCGGACAACGCGGAAGACGCGGGTGAACGCGGGTCAAACACTTTTGTTCGGGTTGTCCGTCCGATCAGCGTTCATCCGCGGCTCCCTCGACGGCTGTACGGATGTCGAACGCCGGACGCTGGCAGGCGTTGGCGGCTGGAGGATAGCGCGATATGTGAGGGAGGGCTGATCCCCGGGGGGGGATGGGGCGGGTCAGCCCGACTCATGCGCTGAGCCGAGTTCCCGCTCGAGCGCATCTGCTGTAATGCTCCAGTGGGACGCCCTCCACGCCCACTGGTTGGTGATTGGCTTGATGGGATTCGCCGCCTGCTCAGGCTCGTCTGAGCGGGGATCGAGTCAATTGAGAAACTCGCGGATCATCGGGTGCCGTTCATGCGCGCCGAGTGCCAGGTGTGGGGTGTCACAGGATGAAAACCGTCGCCGCCACTGGCCGACACCAGTGGTAGCGAAAGAGCGGGTCGTGGGGTTCCCAGTCGGGTTTGTTTCTCACGGGATCGTTCCGACAGTCGCAGCGTGGGACAGGAGCATTCGGTGATGCCGCGTTCCAGACGGGGGTCCTCCTACGTAGGGTCGGGCGTCCGGGTGCTGCTTGTCGTCCTAGTTGCGTTCGGACTGTGGGTGACGAGGGTCGGAACGAGGTGGCCGTCCATCTACTATATGACGGGCCCCTCGATGGAGCCCGCCGTCGCACCGCTTGAGTACTACCTGGCTTGGAGCCCGGCGGGAGATATCACACGGGGAGACCTCGTGCTCTTCCGATTTGCCGACGATGCCGATCTGTTTCACGTGCTCCGCCGGGTCGCTGGCCTTCCCGGCGATACGGTCGCGATGGTTGCCGGGGTAGTCAGCGTAAACGGAGTGCCGCAGGCCACGCCGCACCGAATCCTCCGGCCGCTCGCATGGCGCTCGCCCTATGCCATCGGAGGGAACCTGTACGACTGGGGGCCCTGGATCGTCCCGCCTGACTCGGTGGTGCTGCTTTCCGACACCCGTGACATAGTCGGGTGGCCCGACAGTCGGTTCATCGGGTTTGTGGCGATCGAGGACGTTGTTGCCCGAGCAACCCGGACGCTGCGGGGCCGGAGACTCCGGTAAGGTAGAAGGGGAGAGATCGGCCGCGCCATTGCGTTATCTTCTCCCTGCTCACGCTGTTTTCTCACACCTATCAACGGTCCGGCTATGAACGACACGCCGAGCGATCAGAAACCGCGCATTCGCCTCACCTCGTTGTCACACGGCGCCGGCTGAGCGTGTAAGCTCAGCGCGACTGAGTTGGCGCAGGTTCTGCGCCACGTGCCGGTAGTCGATGACGCGCGGGTGTTGGTGGACGCGGCGCTGCGAGATGACGCGGCGGTGTTCCGCATCGCCGACGATCGGGCCGTCGTGGCCACGGTGGACTTTTTTGCTCCGGTGGTCGACGACCCCTACGCGTTTGGCGTTATCGCCGCCACCAACGCATTCAGCGATCTGTATGCGATGGGGGCGACGCCGCTGTTCGCGCTGAATCTCGTGGCATGGCCGAGGGATCCGGAGATGCTCGACCTGCTGGGTGGCGTGATCAAAGGGGGTGCGGACACCGCGCGGGCCGCCGGGGCCTTCATCTTGGGAGGGCACTCCATCGACGATCCCGAGCCCAAGTACGGCATGGTTGCCATCGGCGAGGTGCACCCGGACCGCATCATCGACAACGCGGGTGCACGGCCGGGTGATTCGTTGGTGCTGACCAAGCCGTTGGGGACCGGGGTTCTGAGCACCGCGCTGAAGCGTGACGGCATCACCGAGTTGCAGATGGCAACGGCCGTGGACGTGATGTCTACGCTTAACGCCGGGGCAGCCGCAGCCATGAGGGAGTTGGAGGAGCACGTGCATGCCGCCACCGATGTGACGGGATTCGGGCTACTCGGACACCTGCACAATTTGCTGGAGGCCAGCGGTGTATCGGGGCGGGTTTCCGCCTCAGCGTTGCCGGCGTTCGAGCGGGTTCGGGAGCTTATCGAGGCAGGGTTCGTGCCGGGTGGCACGGAACGAAACTTGGCGGCGGTCAATGAATTCACCAGCTGGCCCGAAGGGATCACGCAAACCGATCGGCTGCTCTTGAGCGACGCTCAAACCTCCGGGGGCTTGCTCATCGCCGTGGATCCGTCTCGTGCGCAAGATCTTGTGGCGGCGCTCGAGCGGCAGCGGACGCCGGCGGCCGCCGTGGTGGCGGAGGTCACGGCGGGAGAGGCCGGAACGATAGAGGTAGTGTGAGGCGGGCAGGGGGGCGGATGGGCAGTACGGGCAGATGGGCGGTACGAGCCGCCCGCCGGAGGTGGTTGAGGGGAGAGGTGTGCCCGCCGGGCTGGGTAGTGGGGTGGTAGGGGCCCGTCGGGTGGGGTGTAGGGAGAGGTGGCCCGCCGGGTGGGAAGCGGGGTGGTAGGGACGGGGCCCGTCAATCCACCGTGAAGCTCACTCCGCAGCCGCATCCACCGGTCTCGTTGGGGTTCGCGAATACGAAACGCGACTCCTGCATGGACGAGACCCAGTCGATCTCCATACCACTGATGTACTGTGCGCTGAAAGGATTGACGAACACGTTGACACCGTTCAATACGAACGCGGTGTCGTCGTCACCCGGACCCTCCGCGATTCCCACGTCATAGTTCAGCCCAGAACAGCCACCGTCCGTTATCCCCACCCGGAGCCCGGCGCCGTCTGGGAAATCGAACTCCTCAATGGCGTGAGCGACCCGTGCGGCCGCCTTGTCGGTGACCGTGAGAATGAATCCTGCCGGGATGGTTTCCGGATGTGACTTCGTCGCCAATTCCTTGCCGCCTTTCAGATGCTCCGTACCGTACACAACAAAGATACTACCCCGGGCAGCGATTCCCTACGCCCCCCGTTTCCACCGGGGCCGCCACCAGGTGCCCCACTCGGTCCGATTTCCGTCGTAATTGCTGACGTTGTCGTAGCCGAGGGGATACGACGAGACGAACCACGAGTGCTGGCCCGCCCCGCCGCTAGTATCGGGGTACCGTAGGATCGACCTCCGTCGCCCATGCGTCGATCCCACCGCGAAGACTCCGGACGCTCGCGAAACCTGCTGCTCTCAGTATTTCGAGCGCTCGCAGCGACCGAACACCGCGGTGGCAGTAGGTCACCGTCTCCCGGTGGCTGTCGATTTCGTCTAGTCTGGCTGGTAGCTCACCCAGGGGAACGAGAACCGACCCTGCGATGTGGCAGATCTCTCGCTCGTGGAGCTCGCGGACGTCGATCAAGAGCAGGTCGGCCCCGTTCTTCATCTCTCCCGCGAGTTCGGTGGCTGTGATTTCCGGGCCGTCGTACACTGGGTCGGCACCGATTCCGCAGAACGCCTCATAATCGATGAGTTCCGTGACAGTGGGATTTTCGCCACAGATGGGACACTCCGGGTCCTTGCTCAGCTTGAGTTCTCGAATCTTGAACTTCAGCGTGTCTAGCAAGATGAGGCGCCCGATCAGGGTGTCGCCGACTCCGAGGATGAGCTTTATCGTTTCCAGCGCCTGGATGCTACCGACGATCCCCGGTAACACGCCCATCACGCCGCCTTCGGCGCACGAGGGCACCAACCCAGGAGGAGGAGGCTCCCGGTACAGGCATCGGTAGCAGGGTCCCTCCTTTGCAAAGAACACCGACGCCTGACCCTCGAAGCGAAAGATCGAGCCGTAGGCGTTCGGCTTGCCAAGCAGGACACAAGCATCGTTCACGAGGTATCGGGTGGGAAAATTGTCCGTCCCATCCACTACCACGTCGAAGTCTTTCAAAATCTCGAGTGCGTTGTCGGAGACTAGGCGGGTGTCGAACAGCTCCACATGGGTGTTTGGGTTGAGATCCTTGATTCGGGCCTGGGCGGACTCCAGCTTTGAGTGGCCTACCGTTCCCGTTCCATGAATGATCTGGCGCTGCAGATTCGTCTCATCCACCACATCGAAGTCGATCAACCCGAGGGTGCCCACGCCGGCTGCGCACAGGTAGAGGGCGGCCGGTGATCCCAACCCGCCGGTACCCACCAGCGCCACCCGGGCCGCTTTGAGGCGGCGTTGGCCTTCCAGCCCGACCTCGGGGAGGATCAGGTGGCGTGAGTAGCGCAGGATCTCCTCGTGTGTCAGGTCGGGCAGCTCTGTGGCGGTGGTAGCCTTGCCGCCGGCGATGCTGGGCACGATGGATATCTGATCGCCGTCGGACGTGCGCGTCTCGCCATGGTCGAGTTGGCGGATGTCGGTGTCGTTCAGATACAGGTTCACAAAGCTGCGGAGGGCTCCGTCCTCGTTCAGCAGGTGTTTCCTGAGTTGGTCATGCTCCGTCATGAGACGTTCGAGCACTTCTGCTACCGTATTTCCTTCGATCTCAACCTGGTCGGATCCGTTTACATACTGGCGCAACGGCGTCGGGATATGAATTGATACAGACATTCTGCTACTCCTTTATGTGCAACTGATGCTCCACGAACCCGCTCCGGTCCGGGCGCAGCTGCCAAACGCGCTCTTCATGGACCGATCCCTCGACAATCGAAACTATCAGGTAACGGTACCACGGCCAGGCGTGCTCCAAGTCGTACTGCGACGGCGTAGCCGCCACGTCGGGGTGCGAGTGGTACGTCCCGACGATTTGAAGACCGAGGGCCCCCGCCTCCTTTTCGGCGTCGCGGAAGTCGTCCGGGCCCATGAGGTAGCGCGTGGCGGCGGCCCCGTCGAGGCCACGCCGGTTGTTTGCAGCCAGGGCAGAACGTACCAACGACTCACCTACCGCTTCTTCCGCTCCCAGGAGAAAGCCGCAGCCTTCGAGCGGATAGAGGGCGGTTAGATGTTGCCGAATGGAGTCGAGGGCCGCGCCGGCAATCTGCATGTTCAATCGGGGACCAAACGCCGGGTTTCGGACAGATACCGTGTGCCCCCGTCCGGCGCGATGACTACGACGACCGGCCGCGTGCCGGGCGCTCCCGTGCCTGCTTCGTCGATGATGCGCTCGGCAGCAATCACGGCGGCTCCCACGGACCATCCGACGAACAGACCTTGATCTTTCGCCAGGGCACGCACCTTGTCTTCGGCTGATTCGGTCTCCACAAAGATCGTACGGTCGATGCGGGATGGATCATAGATACCCGGCACCAGCGCGGTAGCCATGTGTTTCAACCCCTCCAATCCGTGGAACGGTTCCGACGGCTCCACGGCGATCAGCCGTATGTCCGCTTTCATCTCCTTGAGAAAACGGCCGGTGCCCATGAGCGTTCCACTTGTTCCCACGCCAGCGACGAGATGGGTGATCGAGCCACTCGTATCGTTCCAGATTTCGGGTCCGGTCGTTCGGTAGTGCGACTCGGGGTTTGCCGGGTGGTCGTATTGATTGGCGTACCAGTACCGGTCCGGCGATGCCTCGGCGAGCTGCCGCGCCAGACGGATCGCTCCGTCGCTCCCTTCCAGCGGATCGCTTTCTATGACCTCGGCGCCATACAGCTTCAGGAGCTGGAACCGTTCCACCGAGGCGTTGCGGGGAACACACACGGTCACGCCGAGGCCGGCAGCGGCTCCTAGCATCGCATAGGCCACGGCGGTGTTGCCACTGGAGGCGTCCAGCAGGCGTCGCGTGGGCAAGAAGCCTTCGGCCAAGCCTGCGCGCAGGATCTCCCGTGCTGGACGGTCCTTGACCGACCCGCCGGGATTCATCCATTCCGCTTTGAGGAAGAGGGTGCCGGACGCCCTCTTCGGCGTCTCCGACTCCAATGGAATCAGCGGCGTTTGCCCGACAAGGGCCCACACCGCGGGCTCTGCCCCTCGTGTCGGGTCGCGGCGTGGGTCAATCGTGGCTGTTTCCACTCAATGTCCTCCAAAAACAAGAAACCCGCCCAGGCTCTGGAAGCGGTGGGCGGGTTGGCTGGCGATTCGAACAATGCGACGGCTATCCGCTCCACACCTCCTGAGAGGCCCGAGGACAACAGCAGGCGCAACACGCCTTGGAGGCAGGGTAGGATAGCGAGATCAGCATGATGAATATTTACCGTGTGGCAAAAAGCCAGTCAAGGCCACTCACGATGTGCGAGCCGAGGCTTGCCCGCCCAGCGTCTCCGAACAACATTTGGGCCTGTCCGGCGTAGCAACAATATCTGGCACAGTGGAGTCCTCATCAAACGAAGTATTTTGCCTCTCGTTCAAGAGGCAGTCGGGGACCGTTTCAAGGTGGATCGGGAGATTGCCCGTGGTGGCGCGGCGCGTGTGTTCCGCGCAACGGACGCTGCCGGTAACGTCGTCGCCCTGAAGGTTCTCCACCCCCAGTTGGCCGTCACAGTGAGTGCCGACCGGTTCCTGCGTGAGATCAAGTACCTGTCGCGTATCGACCACCCGCGCATCACCCGGTTGTTGGATTCGGGCGAGTCCGACTTCTTGATTTTCTACGTGATGACGTTTGTGGAGGGTCTGACCCTGCGGGAGCATCTGCAAAAGGCACGTCACCTTTCGGTGAACGACACGCTCATCATCGCTAGCGACCTACTGGATGCCCTGGGTCACGCACACGGCCTGGAAATCGTTCATCGCGACGTGAAGCCGGAGAATATCGTGGTGTCCCCTGACGGCCCGGTGCTGGTGGACTTCGGTATCGCACGAGCGGCGGCAGAAGCGGGGACCGATCGGCTCACCAAGTCGGGGTTTGCCGTTGGGTCGTCCAGGTACATGAGCCCCGAACAGATCCAGGGGGCCGACGACATCGATGTGCGCACCGACCTGTATTCGCTGGGATGCGTTCTCTTCGAGTGTCTGACCGGGCGGACCCCGTTCACCGCCCCGCGAGAGGAGCAGGTGATGCGGATGCACCTCGAGTCGACGGCGCCCGACGTTCGGACGGTGCGCGACTCGGTTCCACAAGCCCTCGCCGAAACCATAGCGAAGTCCCTGGCGAACCGGCGAGAAGACCGATGGTCCTCGGCACGTGAGATGCAGTTGGCGCTTGGGAACAGCAGTTAGGTAGACTCCGCCGACGTCGGACCAAGGCGGAG
>JADFPO010000104.1 GCA_022562295.1 Gemmatimonadota bacterium | reverse complement strand
CCTAGGAATTCCCGACTCCCGTCTGCCCGCGCCGGGCTCCGGCCCCCGGCCCCGCCCCAGCCCCCGCCCCCGCCCTCAGCCCCCCCCGACCACCTCTGCCACCCCGGCGCCCGCCCCGATCCCGGCCCCCACCGTTCGTGATCGGTCCACTGCCGGCCGCTACCCGATACACGATCTCGCCACCGTAGGTGCCGCCGGACGCCTGGAACCACTGATGCCCCGACGAACCGCCGCCGAGCGGTGATTGGTCGAACTGGAATGCCGTCTTTGGCTCGAAGAGGTGCGCACTCGCGATCATGATCTCGTCGGTCATCTGCTGCAGCGGGGCGATGTCGACGATCCAGATCGAGCGACCGTGCGTGCCGGCGATCAGCTCGCGATCTCGCGGATGAATCTTGAGGTCGTGAACCGGAACGGTAGGCAAACCGGTCATGAACTTCTGCCAGGTCAACCCGCGATTCATCGACACGTACACGCCGACGTCCGTGCCGACGAACAGGAGATTGGGATTGACGAGATCCTCACGGATCACGTGCACGAAGTCCGGTCCCCCGGTGGGCAGGTTGTTGGCGATGGAAGTGAACGTCTCGCCTCCGTCGGTCGTGACGAACACGTACGGCGTGAAGTCGTTCACTCGGTGGTTGTCGAACGTGACATAGAAGGTGGATGGATCGTGATGAGACGGCTCGATACGGCTCACCCACGTCTTGGCCGGTACTCCAGGGAAGCGGCCGGTGAGGTTCTCCCAATCATCACCATCGTTGGGTGACATCCACACGTTACCATCGTCCGTACCGGCGTAGAGCACACCCTGCCGAAGCGGCGATTCTGCCAGCGCCACGATGGTGCTGTGTGTCTCCGCCCCCGTGACGTCACGTGTGATGCCGCCCGTGGCCGTCGTACTGATGCGGATACGCATCGTGTCCTGTGTCGTGAGATCGGGAGAGATGACCATCAAGTCTTCGCCGCGGTCGGTTGATTTCACCACACGGTTGCTCGCGGCATAGAACGTCTTGGAATCGTGCGGTGACAGGAAGAACGGCGTGCTCCAGTTCCAGCGGTGCGCATTGGCGCTCGAGTCGGCGGAGGCCCGTGCGGTCAGATCGGCGATGCGACGCTCCATCTCTGGCGTGGCGGGTCTCGTCGTGTCGCCGCGCGCGATGATGATGGAATCCTGGAACACCTGATAGCGCCGTCGCCAATCGGGCTTCTGCAGGGTGGTGCGCTCCCCGGTGGCGAAGTTCATGCGTGACATGTTGCCGCCCTGCGACTCCACGTAGATGATGTCGGGATCGGTCGGATCTTGCGCGGTGTAGAAGCCGTCACCCCCGCCGACCCTCGACCACATGAAGTTGTTGATCGATCCTTCGCGACGCCTGCTCGGCCCGCACCACGAGCCGTTGTCCTGCAGTCCGCCGCAAACGCGGTATGGGACCTGCATTCCGTAGCTCACCGCATAAAACTGACCTATCGGCATGATGTTGATGAACTGGTAGTTCCCACCGCGGTCCCATGTCTGTCCGATGCCACCGTCGTTCCCAACGACGAAGTGTTCCGGATCGTTGGGATCGATCCACAACGCATGGTGATCGACGTGAATGCCCTGGGCCGCGCTACCGACGGTTCGACCGCCATCGCTCGAGAAATTGAGCGTGGACCAATACACACGGTCCGCGTCTCGGGGGTCCACCCGTACCTGCGAGTAATAGAACGGACGCGAGTTGCTGCCGTTCATCTTGGTCCAGCTCTCTCCGCCGTCATCGGAGCGGTACAAGCCGTTGGGCCGGTCGTCATCTTCGGTGGCCTCCGCCTCGACTACGGCGTACATGACGTCGGGGTTGCTCCTGGCGATGGCTATCCCGATGCGTCCTTTTGTCGATTCCGGGAACCCTTTGCCCTTCACTTCTGTCCACGTGGCACCAGCGTCGGTGGTTCGCCATAACGCGCTTCCCGGCCCGCCACTCTGGAGGAAATACGGGCCCCGCACCCGCTCCCAACTCGACGCGAAGAGGATATCCGGATTGGTTGGATGCATCGCGACATCCACGAAACCGGCCTTGTCGCTGACGAACTTGCTCAGCTCCCATGTCTCCCCACCATCCGTCGTCTTGTAGAGCCCGCGCTCGGGGTTCGAGTCCCAAATGTGCCCCAGCGCCGCCACGTACACGATGTCCGGGTTCGACGGGTGCACCACGATGCGCCCGATCACCTGTGTCGCCTCGAGACCCATGAGCTGCCAGTTCATGCCGCCATCGGTGGACTTGTAGATGCCGCCGCCCGGCGAGATCGAATTGCGGGAATCCTCTTCACCCGTCCCCGCCCAGATGATGTTGGTATCGCTGGGCGCAATGGCTAGATCACCCATCGAGATGACGCGCTCCCCGGTAAACAGCGGCCTGAATGTCGTGCCGTTGTTGGTCGTCTTCCAAATCCCGCCCGCGGCGGCGGCGACGTAGAAGGTCTTTGACGGGCTTCCGATGCCCTCGATGTCGGTCACCCGTCCGCTCATGTTGGCGGGACCGACGGAACGCCAGGGGAAACCGGCCAGCGTAGCGGAGTCGAGGGTGGCGGACACTTGGGCATACACACCGGTTGGCACGATCGCCGCCAGGACGGCGAGAGTCCGCAAGACATGACGAGGATTCATGAGAATTCTTTGGTTAGGGGTGGACCACGTAACTGTCGCTATACGCACAGCGTTATCGGAGATTTGAGATTCAACGCACGCCAACCGTGCCTCGCACCGAGTCGAAAAGCCTCTTGGAATCGTAGCCAATCCCTCCTTTGAATACGATCTCCATCCTTCGGATGTCCTCGATCCTGGCGGAGGGATCGCCATCGATCACGACCAAATCGGCGACCTTTCCCACCGCCACCGTCCCCACCCGGTCGTCGATACCGAGATAGACGGCACCGTTGTACGTGGAAACCATGATTGCTTCTTCGGGTGTGAAGCCGGCCTCCACCAGTAATTCGACCTCGCGATGGTTCGCGTAACCGGGCACGACGCCCCCATAGCCCGTGGGATCGATACCGGCCACCAGTAACCCACCGGCTTCGGCAAACAGGCGCTCGAACTCCATGCCCTTCCGCAGTAGCACGGCCCTCGTCGAATCCTGCTCTTGAATACGAGACCAGGTTCTCAGATACCGATCCCTGGCGTCGGGTGACATGGCATTGAGCGCCCCATCGGGAGCGCGCGGCCGTCCGGCCGTCGATATCTCGAACACCGGGAGCGTGGACGTCAGTGCGACGCCGCGATCCACCAGATGGCTGATGAGATCCTGGGCTGCCGGTCCGTGCAGGTCGAGCTGGAAAAGCGCGTTACCCCTCTCAGCACCCGACGGACAGACGTCGGGCTCCTTTGCGGCCACGAAATCCGTCGACGCAAAAAGGCCGTGCTCCAGGTTGTCGATGCCCAGATCCGCCGCCTCGCGATACGTGACCGAGCACAAGTGCCCGGTGACCTTGTGCCCACGGGCATGGGCTTCGTCGATGGCTGCTCCCAGCTCCTCGCGGGAGATGTGCATGTACGCCTTGAACGACGAGACCCCTTCATCAGACCAGTAGGCGACCATCCGTCTCGCATCTGCCGGGCCCTCGAGGGCGTTGACGAAGAGAATCGGAAGTCCGGGTCCATTCAGATACGGTCCGGTGACGTAGATCGTGGGGCCGGGCACGCGGCCCGCATCGATGGCGCGTTTGAGGTTCAGATCTCCGTACGGATCCCTGCTCCCCCCGGTGCGTACCGTCGTGGCACCGCCGGCCAGGTAGAGACGCGGAAAGCTGAACTCCTGCTGATTGTATGCCGACTGCCCGGCGGGATAAAAAAAATGTTCGTGTAACATGACCAGGCCCGGAATGACAGACTTGCCGGTCAGGTCGAGCACCAGAGCGCCTTCGGGTACCGCCACAGACCCGGCCGATCCAACCGCGCCGATCACCCCATCGCGGATGATCACGGTCTGGTCGGCTTGCGCGGGGCGCCCGGTTCCGTCAATGAGTCGAACGTGCGTGAGTGCCACCACCCGTTCATCGATCTGCACGAACTCTCTGACGGCGGGCGAGAGCACCGCTTGCCTCGCACCTACGGAGGAGGGCAGCAACAGCACGGTTAGAAGTACCGCAGTTCCCCGATATATCTCTAGCATGTCGTTTGCGCTCACGTGGATTGAGAGCGAATGGGCTCCTGCCGCTCGACCGTATACGCCCCTTGAAGCAACTCGAACAGCGCGTTGTCTAGACCAGCGAGTTCTCGCGATACGGCAATACTGTCCTTTCCCTCGACGAACACCAATCGTATTCGATCGACAACCTTCTCGTTCCGATCGATCCGTGCTGCGACAGATTGGTATCTCTGGTCTCGCACTCGCTAACGATCCCCCCTATTCCTTAGTAAGGCAAGAAGCCAAAGCGCAAAGACTCACCGCACAGTCGAAGTTCTCGTTTCCACTGTCTTGTGCCTCCGTCTCGCGCGGCTCAGATTCCCCGCCGATGGCGAAGTCATCCCACCACCCCGATCGGACGTGCCCCAACTGCGGGTACTCGCTGCCCGGTGAGTATTGCCCCTCGTGCGGCCAGCACGCCATCGACGTCGACGTTCCGCGGGCACGTTCCTGGCGGAATTCCTTCGTGAGTCCTTCGCTTTGGACTCGACGCTGGCTTGTCTGTTAGGTCAGCCCAATTATTTCCGTGACGTCACCGAAGTTCGGCATGACAACGCTACTCACCAGCTGCAGCGCAGTGCTTGCCGCGACGGCCCCTTTCGGCGATTCGCCAGTCGCGTCCCAATCCAGTCTACCGCACGTTGTGATCGAAACCGAACTCGGCGACATCGAGTTCGTCGTTGACACCGTGAATGCACCCAACACGGCCGCAAACTTCCTGCGCTACGTCGCAGGAGGCCATTACGAGGGCGGGCGATTCTATCGCGCGGTCACTCTACAGAACCAACCCGACGATTCCATCCGCATCGAGGTGATACAGGGAGGATCCAACCCCGACCGGCGCAGCGAGAGATTTCCGGCCATCGCCCTCGAGCGCACCAGCGTGACCGGATTACGGCACGTGGACGGCGCCGTGTCGATGGCGCGGGCCGGGCCGGACACCGCCCGATCCGAGTTTTTCATCTGTATCGGGGACCAACCAGAACTCGATTTCGGGGGTCGGCGCCACACGGACGGCCAGGGGTTTGCCGCCTTTGGCTGGGTCGTAAGGGGCATGGAGGTCGTCCGAAGGATTCACTCCCAAGCCGCAGTCGGACAACGGCTCGCCTCGCCGGTTCTGATCACCGGAGCCCGTCGCGTTCTCCGCTAGCCCTCGCAACCCCACTGGCTCGATCCCTGCTGAAACCAACTGGCTCACCGTCCCGTAATGAGACTATAACTCTATCTTGTAGAGTTTGCTAACACGTTAATTCCCAAGGGGTTATGATGGCCAAAGGTCAGTTCCTAGGCGAGTTCGAGCAGGTGGTGCTTCTGGCCGTCGCCCGGCTCGAGCCCACCGGATACGGTGCCACGGTCCGCCAGGAAGTCGAGGAGCGTACCGGTCGGCCGGTCTCCGTAGGCGCCCTCTATGCCACGCTCGATCGCCTCGCTGCCAAGGGCTATGTGGCGGTGCGTCCGGGCCCCGCCGAGCCCGAGCGCGGCGGCAGGCCCAAGCGGTTCCTGGCGCTCAAGCCCGCAGGCGTGGACGCCCTCGACGCTTCCCGTCACATGCTCGACCGGATGTGGGATGGCGTCGAGTTGAGGCGGAGCGCTTCAGGGTGAGCCGTTCTCATTCCCCGCCACCGATAGCACGGTGGTTGGTGCACTTGACGGCGCCATCCGCAGACCGTGCCGAAATCCTTGGTGACCTCCATGAAGGATGGACTCGCACGGTTCACCTCTCGTCCCGACACGCGGCCCGTCGTTGGTATTGGGGGCAAGCGATCAATTCGCTGATACCGAACCTCGTTCAGGGCCGTCGCAAACGGCGGCGCGCGCGCGCAATGCGACCCCGAGGAGACAGCATGATGCAGAGTTTTGGGTTGGATCTGAAATACAGTTTCCGATCGATTCGAAAGAACTGGGGATTCTCGTTACTCGTCATCCTCACCTTATCGCTGGGCATCGGCGCCAACAGCCTGGTCTACTCGATCGTGGACAGCGTGATTCTCAATCCGTTCCCGTTCCCGGAGCCCGACCGGCTCGTGGGGGTTGGCAGCCAATGGCCGCGCTTGTCACGAGACCTGGGATTTTTCGAAACCCTTTCACCTCAGGAGTACCTCGACGTCAAGAACCAGAGCCAGACGCTCGAGCACGTCGTGATGTGGGACATGGGGTGGCGGTCCGTATCGATGGGAACCGACCGGCCCGAGGTGCTGCTCAGCTCGTTCTGGTTCGACAACGTCTTTCCAACGCTTGGGATGAATCCGGCCCATGGGCGGGGGTTCACGCACGAAGAATTGGAGCGGGGCGACCGCGTGGCCATCCTGAGCTACCGCCAGTGGCAAAGAAGGTTGGCTGCGGATCCCAGCGCTGTAGGCCGAACGATCTCCATCGACGGCGAGCCCTACACGCTTATCGGCATCATGCCTCAGAAAGGCCAGCTCCTGGCTTCGGACCTGTGGATCCCGATCGGCGCAAGCGCCCAGCGGTTCGGGCGCAACCGGAGGCAGATGCAGATTCTCGCTCGCGTCAAGCCGTCGTACACTCTTGACGAAGTGAACACCGAACTTGCCGCGATCTCGGGGCGTGTCGAGCAGGAATACGGTGCCGAGTTCGAGGAGTACGCCGGGTGGCGCATGGTCGCCCTCACCTGGACCGAGGTGAACGTGCGTTTCGTCAAGCCCGCCGCGTTCGCTCTCATGGGCGCCGTGGCGTTCGTCTTACTCATCGTTTGCGCCAACGTTGGGAGTCTGCTGCTGTCCAAGACGGCGTCCCGACGCAAGGAGATCGCCGTCCGAAGCGCGCTCGGTGCGAGCCGCAACCGTATACTCCGTCAGCTGATGACGGAGAGCGTCGTGTTGGCGTCGGTCGGCGCCGTACTGGGAGTGGGGCTGACATACCTCGCGGCGGTGACCTTCATCGCTTCGATCACGTCGCGGATTCCCTTCATCGTTATCGACATCTCCATCAACGCTCGGGTAATGCTATTCACCACCGCGGTGGCGGTGGCAGCCGGATTGCTGTTCGGCCTCATCCCCGCGCTCCACGCCGTGCGGGCCGGTGTTCAAGACACGCTGAAGTCCGAGGGCGCATCGTCGACGGGAAGCATCGGTCGACAGCGCCTCCAGCGCATCTTCGTGGGCGCCGAGTTCGCGGTGGCGCTGGCACTCCTAGCCCAGGCCGGTCTGCTGGCCAACAGTTTCATGCGGATGCAGAACGTCGATCCGGGCTTCGATACCGGAAACACGCTCACCATGCGCCTCACACTACCGCGCAATCGTTATCCCAACGGCGAAGCCATCAACAACTTCTTCCAACAACTGGTCGAAAGAGTAGAGGGACTCCCGGCGGTTCGCGAGGCAGGCGCCGGATCTCAGTATCCGCCGGTGACCTTCGCTCGCCGTTCGTTCGCCATCGAGGGAGAGGTCTACCAGAACGATGGCGAGTTGCCCAACGCCTACTTCACGTTGGTAACAGACGGCTACCACGAAGCGCTGGGCATCGCTTTGATGCGTGGCCGGACTTTCGCGCCGCAGGACATGCCGAACACACCTTTGGTGGCGGTCATCAACCAAGCGGCCGCGAACCGTTACTTCCCCAACAGCGACCCGATCGGCAGGCGCTTCAAGACCGCGGGGGCGGACACCCCGTGGGTTGAAGTGGTCGGTGTCGTGCGCTCGGTTCACAACCGCGGCCTTGGAGTTCCACCACAACCCGAATTCTTCGCCAACATCCGGCAGATGCCGGGAGCGAGCAATCAACTCTTCCTCGTAGTGAAGACGGCTGGCGATCCGCGCGCCTTGCTCCGTCCGGTACAAGCCGTAGTGACGGCATTGGATCCCGATCAGTCGGTATATGCGGTACAAACCATCGATGAGGTCTTCGCGGCAGCGACCGCGCCACGACGGTTGGGTACGATTGCGTTGGCGGTGTTCGCAGCCTTCGCACTTGCGCTTGCAGCCGCCGGCATTTACGGCGTGGTGTCGTATGGCGTATCGGAGCGTACGAAGGAGATCGGCGTCCGGATCGCGCTGGGCGCGTCGGCCAAGACGGTGCGAAATCTCGTCGTGAGACAGGCGATGCTCCCGGTGGTCATCGGCGGTGCGATCGGCATCGGGATCGCAATGGCAGGCGGTCAGGCGATGTCGAGCTTCCTGTTCGAGGTCTCCGGTACCGATCCTCTAACCTTGGGCGGCGTCACGCTTTTACTCGCCGGGTTCGCGGTGACGGCGGCCTACTTTCCCGCACGGCGCGCAAGTCGATTGGATCCCACGGTGGCGCTGCGGAATGAATAGAATGATAGGTGATAGGGGATAGGGGATAGGTGTCAGGGTCAGGTGATCGAGACCAACAGGCGTCTCCCGTCGCAGTCACCTAGCCTACCTTACCGTGGTGGAGGTTTTCGCCAAATCCACGTCTGCTTGATCCCATTCGAGCTGCGATCGACCACGGGCCAGCCGTCTGGTACGGGCAGTGAGGCAGGCGACGGCCACAAGTTGATGTCGTCCACCAGCAACAAGCCACCCGACTTGAGTTTCTGCAGGCTTTCCTTGATGCACGTGGTGCGGTAATGACCGTCGACGACGACCAAGTCTAGACTCTCGTCCTCGAAATCGTTCAGCACCGCAACATACGCAGGAAGCGAGTCGTACTCCGACCGTTCGGGTTCGTCTTCCGGATGATCGAGCCTGACGAGACGATAGTCTATATTGGTGAGTCCCTCCCCCTGCAACGTTTCGTTGACACGTGCGTGCCAACCGGAGTCATGCTCCACACTCGTTAAATGCCCCACCCGCCTTGCGAACCACGCAGTGCTTCTTCCGCTCCCGAACTCGACACCCGTCATCGATCCGGCAAACTCCCGCTCACAGAACTTGATCGTTCCCCGGCACAGCCACGGTTTGTCCGGATTCAACTTCTCCCACACCCAATATGCGATCCCGGAAGGAACGCGGCCGGGGTGGCGGAGCCAGTATCCGACGTTCACTTCCAATCACGTCCTATGCTGGCCGCTTCCCATCGGCAGGCCTCGAACACCGTGGAGACGGGATCGTAGAGATCGGCGGTGGATGAAAACATGACGAACCTCGTGTGCTACTCGGTCACGGTCCTTGGCTAACTCGACCCTCACACCTTCTGCTTCTCTGAATACACCCAATCCGAACGCTTGCTCATCAGCGCCCGCAGATCCATCCGAATCTCCTCGCACGTTGGGCGGCCTACAAACCACCAACCATTGTAGACTTTGTAGATGGTACGATCTCGGTCTAGAATGAATGTGTACGGAACGTACACCTCGCCATGCACCGGATCGCTTCGATCGACCATCTGCAACTCGTGGAGCAGCTTGCGATCCGGGTCCATCAAGAACGGCCAATCCGCGGCGAGAGCGGTGCGGGTCTCATCCGTGTTCATGCGGTCATCGACTGAGACGGTTATCATCTTGCAATAATTCACGCGGAATTCGGGCTGCAGATCGTGTACATAGGTCGTCAACTGACGACGATCTTTCGGTCAGTAATAACCACGGCTGAAAATCAGGACGGTCGGGAACCCGCGGATCAGCTTCGACAATCGTTGAGGCGTTTCGGTTTGATCGGGCAACTCGAAGTCGGGGAACTCATTGCCAACCTGCAAATCGGGATGTATCGGATAATTCATTACGCCCTCCTTCTTCATCAGCCCTCCACGAGCTCCCGCAGTTGTTGCGACAGCGTGACGCCCCCCCAAGGCATGCGTGCGACCTCGTTTACCAACTTGCCGATGACATCAAATCGCCGCGTTGCGCCGGGGCCAACCGGTCCGCACATGACGGTGCCTATCGCCGCGTTGGCCGCCACCTCGCAGCTCGAATCAAATCCCGCCCACACCCGTGAGGCCGCATCCCTGATCTCGTGAAGCGCGGCCACGCCATCGGCGGCGCGTTCCGGCAGGAAAATCACGAGACTGGCATCGCCAATGAACTTCACGACCACACCACCGGCCCCGTCCACAGCGGCGGTCACGATTTCATAATATCGGTCGAGTGTTTGGACAATCGCCTCGTCGGCCTTGGATAGGCACGCCTTCGCGAACCCCATCACCTGGGTGAATGCAACGACAAGGCGTTCTTCACGCGGCTGGTCGTGGTCGAGGAGTCGTGCCGCTTCCACTGTCATGATAATTCGTCCCCGTGGGGACTACTGGGATGCTTTGACCGCCAACGTCGCTGTCGGTGTCAGGCCGAACTGTGCTCGGAGTGTGCCGAGCTGACCCATGTGATACGACTCGTGCCACATGTAGAACACCAACGTGTCCAGCACTTTTTTCTCACCGTGCGTAGACCCATCTCCGCCAAGTGGCTTCATGATCTGCTCATCGGACGCATCCTCCACCACCGACCGCACCCGCGTCGACAACTCCGCCCACGTGCTCCTCAGCTCCTCGACGCTCGGATAGCCGGCTCCATCGGTCGCCCCAGTGGTCCCGAACTGCTCGGCAAACGGACTCTCCATTTCGTGCCCGAGGAGCTTCATGATCTCATACCGGTAATGACTCAGGTGGCCGATCACCCATGCAATCGACGCCCCCTCGTCGTCGCGGGCGCGCCGAGTGGCGAGCGCGTCGGTCAGGTCGCCGGTCACGAGGTTCATGATGAAATCGGTGAACTTGAGGCTCTCCGCGATTGGTGTGGCGAGATTTCCCATTGCGTCCTCCTCCGCTGAAGTCCTGTCACTAAACAACGCTCAAACACACCAACCCACCACCGCTCTGGCGCCTACTCACGAAACCGGCTCATAATTTACACGGACGGATGTCCCCGAATAGGGGGACGGAAAGAGCGATCATCGTCGCCATCCGTCGATTGAATAACCACGGGCGAAAAACAGGTTCTAGGTGTCAGGTACCGGGTGTCAGGGTGCAGCTTTCGATTGCAGCGCGCTATAACCTAAAACCAGACACCTGAATCCTGAAACCTGAAACCCTCCGGTCTCCGTGGCTATCTTTGGGGTGGAGCGGTGCCTAAACAACCCGGCTTCGGAATGGCCACAGAACCCACGGAATTCACGGACCCCATGCCGTCGAGGAGTCACATGGACGCCTCCCAACCGATTGACCCGCGAGTGGCCATCGGCCACGTCCACCTCAAGGTGGCCGACCTCGATCGTGCGCTCGCTTTTTACTGCGACGTACTCGGGTTCAACCTCATCCAGCGAATGGGCTCCGAGGCGGCGTTCATTAGCGCGGGCGGATACCATCACCACATCGGTCTCAACACGTGGGAGAGCCACGGTGGCACACCACCTCCGCAGGGCGCCACCGGGCTGTATCACGTGGCGATCCGTTATCCGGATCGTCCGGCGCTTGCCGACGCATAC
>JADFPO010000029.1 GCA_022562295.1 Gemmatimonadota bacterium | reverse complement strand
CAGGTGATGGAACTGACGCCAGAGTGCCGACGCATCTTCGCTTAGGTGGACGAGTTCAGCCGGTATCGCCAGGCTTGGTGAGGGCAGCCGCACGCCTCCCGAAGATCAAAGCCGGACGGCGTCGTCGCTGTCGGGGGGGCACGACAGCGACGACCTGGCGATGATGTTCCGCGGTACCTATCAGACGTCGTTCTACCGAACGATCCGATCCCTACTACACGACGAAGCCTATGCGGGGCCCAGCATTTCTTCGATCAGAGGCACGGCGTCGAACGGGTTGTCGGAAAGCTGGACGCGCCACCCACCGTTTCCGGCGAGTTGTTCGGCCACTCGCTTGCCCTCTGCGGGATTGAGATCAAAGCCAGACTCGACCCGACTCGTCAGGAAGTCAAACACCACCGACGGTTTCAGCCGCTCGAGCGACGCCGTGTCATGCCCCTTCGACAGGACGCAGACCGCCGCTTCCGCTACCGGCGACAGGACATCTTCTTCAACGTCGAGATCTACAACGACCTTTTCCTTACCGTTCAACGATACGATCGGCGGGACCTCGCTGAGTTCGGGGAAGTGCGATGCGCCCAGGGTCGAGAGTCTCACCGTGCCGGGCATGCCCCACACGCGGAGCGCCGGATCGCACTGCACGTACGCCGCTTCGTCTCCCCGCACCTGGAGGCCCGCCCGACTTGCCGCGTATGCCAACGTACTCTTGCCGACCCCCGACGGGCCGGCCAGCAATAAGGCCCTGCCGTTACGCACCACCGTCGCAGCGTGGACCGGATGACGCCCGGTGTTGGTGACGAGATTCAAGGTCAGTGCTTCGATGACGCCGTAGCGAAAATAGGTGTCGTATGCGACGAGCTCCGTCGTGACGAACGCATACGCCTCACCTCGATCCGCCTCGGCGACCCCAACGCTCGTTCCGGTAAAGAAGATCAGACGATTGGGCTCTGGAAGCAGGTACCGCACCGCCGGACGCTCACTCGGCTCTTCGCCTTCTTCCACGAAGAACCGGACGCGACGGACTGGCGTGGAGTCTCTGAAGGACTCGGGAAGGCGCGCCCAGCTCCCAAACGAACGGTCAACGGCCTCCAACACGGCCGAGCTATTGCTCTCGAAAACGACGCGTCGTCCCAAGACGGGCAGTTCGGCACCGTGGGCCAGCTTCTCGTTACGCACGAGGGAATCGGCAAGGGGATCGAACGGGACGTTCATACCCGGTCTATCCCGATTCGGCCAGAGGTGCCGGTGCGTCGCCGACCGTCGCTTCTGCAGGGCGACGACGTTTGCGTGGCTGCCATAGCCGCGTGGCTAACAGCGCCACGAGCACGAGACCGAAGACGATCGGGCGTCGCACATCCGCCTTCACTAGCCACAAGTAATGCAGCACGCCACCCACCGCACTTACATATATCAGCTGATGCAGTCGATGCCATCGGCGGCCGCCCAAGCGCCTGACCCAACCATTAGTCGACGTCACGGCCAGGGGTATCAACAACACCAAGCTCGTAAAACCAACCGTGACATAGGGTCGGACCGCGATGTCTTCAACGATCGACGCGAGATCGAAGAAATGGTCGAAGACGACGTACGTCGAGAAGTGTGCCACCGCGTAGAAAAACGCGAACAGCCCGAGCATACGCCGGAACTGGATCAGCACACCCCAACCCGTCAGCCGTCGCAAGGGCGTGATGCCCAGGGTAATGAACAGCAAAATCAGTATCCAATCGCCCGTGCGGTGCGTAATCTCTTCGATGGGATTCGCACCCAACTGACCTTGAAACAGGTCGGTGACGAGCAACGAGAAAGGCACGAGGCACGCGACGAACACAACCGGCTTGCCGACGCGGCGTACCCACGTGGACAACGACATAACGCGAATCAGAAATTGCGCCGCAGATCCATGCCCGCGTACAGATGACCGACTTCGTCGGCGTACCCGTTAAACAGCTGGGTCTTGCGGTTCTTGAACAGCCCTGGGAGTCGCCGTTCCCGCTTCTGGCTCCAGCGCGGGTGATCGACGTCGGGGTTTACGTTGGCGTAGAAACCGTATTCCCTGGGCGCCATGACTGCCCACGTGTTGCGGGGCTGCGCTTCGGTGAATCGGATGCTGACGATCGACTTGACGCCCTTGAAACCGTACTTCCACGGAACCACCAGCCGGAACGGCGCTCCGTTCTGGTTGGGCAGGTCCCGGCCATACAGCCCCGTCGCGAAGATCGCCAGCGGGTGCATGGCCTCATCCATGCGCAGCCCCTCGACGTACGGCCACGGGAGCACCCGACGCCGCTGCCCCGGCATTTGCTCGACGTCGTACAGGGTGCGGAACTCCACATATTTCGCCTTCGACGTGGGCTCGAACCGGTTGATCAGCGTGCTGAGCGGGAACCCTCGCCAGGGAATCACCATCGACCACGCCTCCACGCACCGCATGCGATAGATGCGGTCTTCAATGGTGATACCACTGAGCAAGTCGTCGAGATCGTAGTCTCCCGGTTTGGCGATTTCACCATCGACTCGCACCTTCCAGGGACGCGGGCGCAGCGTGTGCGCGTTCTTTTTGGGATCGCCCTTGCCGGTGCCGAACTCGTAGAAATTGTTGTAACTAGTGACGTGCTCGTACGAGGTAAGCTCCAGGTCGTCCTGCGCTCCGCCGTCGGCCCCGCGATTTGCCCACGGGACCGCCGCTCCCACCGTGGCGACAGCGCCGAACGCGGCGGCTTGGCCGACGAAACTGCGCCGGTCGAGATAGACTTTCTCCGGTGTTATCTCGGAAGGTTTGATGTCGGCAGTTTTTTTGATCAGCATTCGTGCGCTCCGGTAAAGCTCGCGGTAAAGAAATCTGCCTTCACGCTGGGCCACACGCAACGGCGCAGCTCAAGGCGGTAGCTGGTCTCGCACACGAAGCAGCCGCTCCGCGGCCTCGCCCAACAGGTCGTCGGTCTTACAAAACGCGAACCGAACCAGGTGTCTGCCGTCGGCCGGATTGTGATAGAAGCTCGATCCCGGCACCGAAGCGACTCCCACCTGTGCCGTCATCCACGCCGCGAATTCGTCGTCCGGCTTATCGCTGATGTCCGAGAAGTCGGCAAGGATGTAGTACGCGCCCGCTGGGGGGTCGCATCGGAAACCCGCGGCGATGAGCCCGCTGTAGAGCAAGTCGCGGCGGGCTCGATACGCAGTCGACAAGTCCTCGTAGTATTCCGGGCCCAACGACTCCAACGCGGCCGCCACACCCTCCTGAAGCGGCGCCGGAGCACCCACCGTGAGAAAGTCGTGCACCTTGCGGATCGCGTCGGTCAACCGCTCGTGCGCAACGATGGTCCCCACCCGCCAACCGGTGACACCGAACGTCTTCGACGCGCCGCTGATCGTGACGGCGTGGTCGTGCATGCCGGGCAACGTGGCGATGGGAATGTGCTCTCCCTCATACCGGATGTGCTCGTAGATCTCGTCCGTGACGACGATCGCATCATGGCGCAAACATAGCTCGGCGATGCCCTCGCACTCGGCGCGGGACAGCACCAGTCCGGTTGGGTTGTTGGGCGTATTGACCACGATCGCCTGGGTTCGGTGCGAGAACGCAGCCGCGACCCGGTCCATGTCGAGCCGCTGCCCCGGATTCATCGGCAGGAACACGGGTTGGGCGCCGCAGAGGATGACGTCCGGACCGTAGTTCTCGTAGAACGGCTCGAAGATGATCACCTCGTCGCCCGGGTCGATCAGCGCCATCATCGTGGAGGCCATGGCCTCCGTGGCGCCACAACACACTGTGACCTCCGCTTCCGGATCGACCGGGAGGCCGTACCACTCATCGTACTTCCGAGCCAGCGCGTGCCGCAGACGCCGCGCTCCCCAGGTGATGGCGTATTGATTGATGTCATCGCGGATGGCTCGCACCGCCGCCTCCTTGAGCACATCCGGCGCCGGAAAATTGGGGAACCCCTGAGCCAGGTTTATTGCGTCGTGTTCCATGGCGAGGCGGGTCATCCCCCGTATCACGGATTCGACGAACGAGTGTGTGCGAGCGGCCGTTTTCATTCGATCAGGGATCTCATGTGTCGAGTGTCGGGTGTCGGGTGTCGGGTGTCAGGGCTCGGGTATCAGGTTCAGCGTGACCCCTCGCATGCCAACGATTGGTGTGTGCTACTCACGAGATCTCCCGACACCCCTCCCCCGACACCCGACACCTGGCACCTCACCTCTATCCGATACGTATCGTAAACGCGGTGCCGTTTCCGGCCTCGCTCTGCGCCTCGATCGTGGCGCCCCACGACTCCACGAGACGCTTGCAAATGGCCAGTCCGAGCCCGGTGCCGCTGGTGGTAGTTGAGAACTGGGGCTCAAAGATCCGTGGTAGGTTCTCGGGCGAAATTCCCGATCCGTTGTCGCGCACTGTGAGGCGCAGTTGGGACGGGCCACGCCGTTCGATCTCGACCGTGACCTCCGTGGCTCCCGCTCCGCGCGCGTTCTCGATGAGGTTTATCAGAACCTCCTTGAACTCGTCCTTCCTCACTCGGCCCACGGCGGGGCCGCTGGCCCGCACGTCTACGCTCGTCCCGCCTCCCATCGTGTACAACGACGCCGTTTCGCGGGCGGTTGCGGCGAGGTCGACATCGGCAAGCTGTTCGGTCTGCACAGGGGGCGCTCCGAATCGGGAAAACGCCCGGGCGATGGCGTCGAGGCGCTCGATCTCCGCCAGGATCTGCCGCGACGTCTTCTCGAGGGTGGCGTCGAAATCCTCCCGGCCATCCTGCCGCGCCCGCTGGAGGTGTTGCACGCCCAACCGGATCGGTGTCAGCGGATTCTTGATCTCGTGTGCCACTTGCCGCGCCATCTCTCCCCAGGCCAAGACTCGCTCGGCCACCGCAAGTTCCGTGGCGTCGTCCAACGCCAACACGCAACCTCGCTCACCGGTTGCCAGAAAAGTGGCGACCTGGGCTCGGATGCGCTTTTCCCCGATGTTGAACTCTTTGGCGTCGGTTTCGCGGTGACCGCCCACGAATGCCCACACCCACGCCCAAAGCTCCTCCCATTGCGGCCCTGTCTGCCGGTCGATCGGCTCATCCGGCGTCGGCTCGAGACCAAAGAGTTCCACGGCGCTCGGATTGACCGTGGTGACGCGCAGGTCCGCGCCAAGGGCGACCACCCCGGTCGCCACGTTACGCAGCACTGCCCCGGTAAAATTCAACGCGTCCTTCAACGCCGCCTCGTGCGCCGTCACGTCTGCCGCCATGCGCTCGAACGCGTTGACCACAGGCACGAATTCGGCCGGCATCCCGGAGTCGAACGGACGCGGCTCGTCGCCGCGGCCGATGGCACTCGCCGCGTCACTCAACGCCTGGACAGGGTGCGCCAAAGTGCGACCGGCGGTGGTCGCCAGCCCGGAGGCCGCCGCGAACCCCACCAGAATGATCGCGAGCAGGGCGTAGAAGAGATCCAGCTGATCGTGCGAGAGCCGCGGGTCTTCCACCAACCGCGGGGCGGCCAACACCGTGGACCGATCGGCCAACGTGTTGAGAGCGCGGTAGCCGACCCGAGTCAGGCGACCCCCGATATCGCGATTGGCCGTCATTTCGATTGTGAGCCCTCGCTCCAGCACGATTTGGCGGTAGATCGAGGGCGGCAGGTATGGCTCGACGATGCCGAGCTCGGCCAGCACGCGAGCGCTCGAGTACTGTAGCTGCCCGTCTTGGTACAACAGCAACTCCGCATCGAGTTGGTCGGCCAGCGCGTCGAGCCGCTCCCCGATCCGCTCGCCCATCACCGCGAACTCCAGCCCCGCTCCAGCGGCGTCTTGCAGGGTTTGGCCGATGACGAGGTCGCGCGAAGCCCGGACCTCGGCACGCAAACGCGCCACGCTCCACGAAGCGAACACCACTGTCGGTACGAAAAAAAAGACTGCCAGGGCCAGGGTGAGCCGGTTGCGATACGACCCGCCCTTCACGAGGCGCCCGAAGAATCTGGAATCCACCGCGACGTGGCCCTGCATCACCTCGGCAAGCAACCAGCACAACATTGCGAGAAACGAGATGAACCCCACCATGAGGGTACCACGGACCAGGAGATCGATCGACCCACCCAGGGCCACTCGGACCTGTACGCTCCGGGCGCCCCCGGGCAGCGTGAGTGACCGCTCCCCCACGACATCGGCCCCTCGCCGCTCCCAGGGCAAGCGGCCGGCGGCGCTGCTCGACACCTCCCGATCGGAGACAAGCACGTCCCAACCGGCCCCCACCTGGCGCTCGCCGCGAAGGAACCTGGCGACGCGAACTGGCTGAATAGCTCTCGTTCGCGGGCCCACCACCGCGGTGACCACACGCCGGCCCGAAAATGGAACCACGAGGAGATGGTGTACACCGGGTAGGAGGGTGTACTCCTCGAGCATGGCTGAATCAGCTCCGGCAACCCTCAACGCCGCGGTCCGAATGACCGACTGGGGCAGCTCGAGACTGGCCAGATCCAAACGGGCTATTTGCTCGCCGTCGCCGTTCCACGTCGCAAGCGAGACGGGGTAATCGTCCCTGCTCAAGGAGGAGTGGAGCCAGCGGGTGTAGAGATCGGCAGCCGTCAGCGGCACCGAATCCAGCTCCAGCTCGATCGCGAAAGCCTCGAGCGCCCCCAGGGCCACCGGATCGAGACGCTCACCCACGCGGCGAATATCCCGCTCCGCGTTCAAGAGCCTCCCGTCCACCTCCTCACCCCACACCAAGAGCACGGCCAGGCCCCCGACCACCCAAGCACTCGAGAGGAAGACGCGTGCCCGACCGCTCGAGCGAACAGCCATCAACAACGCAGGCAACCACAACACCAGGTACCACAACGGCCACGGTTCGCCTGGCGTCCAAAGCTGCAGCCCCGCGGCGACGAGCACGAAGCCCCAGCCCAACGCAATCCAAGTCGCGCGGGGTCCGTAGGGCACTGCCCCCGAGAGCCGGACAACGAGCGCGGCCAAGGCGAGCAACGCCGTTCCAACCAAGCCTATGGCCGCACACCAGCCCAACCACGTGCTCACACCGATTCCGACGTCGGGAACCGTGACGCCGCGCGCCAGCTCGCGAAGCACGAGCGGGGTAACCACCACCAGCACCCCGGCCAACGGGCCAACGAGTGTCCAACCCCGCAGGCAGCGGTTCCAGACAACGGCCACCAACGTCAGCGTCAGTGCGGCCGATATCAGTAAATCACCGGCGGAGGCGCTGAGAGGGCCGAGTTCCGCCAGAAAGTACGTGCGCGACGAAAAGACCGGCCCGAGCCACAGCCGGGAGCCAAATGGAGTCAACACGAGCAACCCCGCGAAGCCGGCTACCGTCAACAAACGCATGCGGGGGCCGGCCACGACGAAGAGCACGGCGAGGGCGAGCGCCGCTGCCACCGCGACGCGGCGTCCACCCCGTTCCAGCACCCTGAGTTTGAGGGTGCCTTGGGCCGGTGGCACCGGCACGACGCTGAACAGGGTGTCGGGAACGACGTCGGCCGGGTCGCATTCGGGAACGCAATAGTCGAACGCATCGCCGCCAAGGCTGGAACTGGGTTCGAGAAACTGCAGCTCCGAACCGGTCACCCGCGCGAACCGTACCGCCACGGTCGCATCTCGATTGGGCACGGCGCTGTCGGCGGCGAGGACAACCTGGGCGACGGCCGATCGTCCGTTCTCGGTACGCTCGGCCTCGAGCACGACGTAAAACGGGGTGAAGCGCACTCGCAGCGATGTCCCCATCGGCGCGACCGGGATCCGCAGATTGCCGGCCCACGCCCACGGCTCGCCAGACTGCCCAAACACCACCACACCCTGCTCCGGACTTCGCACCGCGAGCCCGCTCTCGAGCGCCGCGAACGCTGCCTCCCGAGAGGTCATCGCCAGCCCGGCACCCCGGTCCGCCAACGCCTCGACCGTGGCCACCGCATCGGCCAACGTGGAGCCGAGCCGGCGTTCGGCGAGCCGGATGAGCGATTCCCGCACCTGGGGCCATCGCTCCTCAATGGCACCAACCTGCCAACTCGTATGAAGCGCCGCTCCCGACCCCGCGAGTCCCAACACCGACGCCGCTACGCGCGCCGGCCGACTCATTCGGGCTGCCAGCACGACGGTGGTGGTAGACAGGACAGCCGCCGCGATCGCCCAACCCCAAGCCGGATCGGCCAACCAGGCGCCGAGCGCCGCGATGAACCCGACGGCGCACGCTTCCCAGATGAATCTCCGCGTCTTCACCCTTTTCTCATCCTCAGCCGGCTGAATTCCAGAACCGTCGTCATCGCGAACCATCGAGTCACTATCTTTGCTCATTCGATCATGCGCAACCATCGTCCCCACCGTAATTCCACGAATCGCACCTTCGTCACCGTAGGAATGCTCCTATTGCTCGGGACCTTCCCACTCGGCCAGCCGGCGATGGCCCAGGGGCGCATACTCGATCAGGGAGTGCTCCGCGTGGTCGTGGGAGGCACCGAAATAGCCCGCGAGGAGTTCACCGTCACGGTCGGGAGCGCCGTCGCGGGCGGCGCCGGACTGCGCATCACCGCCACCGCGTTCTACCCGCCGCGCCGCACCAAGATCACGATATCGCCATTTGTGGAGCTGGGGCCAGACTCGATGCCCCGCTTGGTGCAGTTCGAGGCCACCAACGGTGACGACGAGAGGATACTTGCTCAGATTGGGCCTCGGCGACTCACCATCAGGCGGATCTCCTCTCGCGGCGAGTCAGCCCACGAGTACCCGGGAGCGCCCCGAACCATGATCGTGGACGATTCCGTGTTTGCGCTGTACGCCGTGCCGCCGGGGACCGCCTCGGGAACGGTGCGCTTGGTATCACCACGTCGTGACGTTCGGGAGAACTACGACCTGACAAATCGGGGTGTCGAAGAGACGGTGGTCGCGGGCGAGCGGATGAAGCTGCTGCACCTCGTACTGACCCGTGGCGCCGATGTCCGACACCTGTGGTATGACGCCTCAGGTCGCCTGATGAAAGTCGAAATCCCGTCGCGCCAGCTGTATGCCGAGCGCGTACTCCCGTCCGACTGACCGTCAGCCGGCCCACTCACGGCCATATCCGACCCGCCTCCACCCCAAGACCGGGACGGATCTGGTCGAAACCGAACACGGTACCGCGTAGCTCACCGGATTTTACTTTGTAACTCCCTTCACCACAACATTTTAACGTACCATGGCGAGTTGGCACGCAGTGTGCATTATGACGGGAACGCATGGGGACCAAATCGCACCGCGGAGCGCCTGACCTTCCCAGGGGAGGTCGGCTCCCGCCGCAGCGAGGCGTCTGGTCAGGGGAAAATGACCGCTCGACGCCCGACCATAGCCGGTCATGTAAGGCACTATTTCACAGAGCATTAGCTTAGCTCGCGTGGCGCAACCGGGCGAAACTTTGGGTCTCGGGGCCGCGTAAAGACACACAACCCAAGTTATCGAAGGAAAGCACATGAACAACCGCGCATTCACGCTGATCGGGTCGCTGCTGGTGCTCGGCGCAGGCTCCGCCGCGGCACAGGTCCAGCCCCCGTCGATGCCTCAAACCCTGTCTCTCGATGACGCGCTGGAGTTGGCCGAGCGCTACAACCCGACGTATCGGCAGACTGCCAACGACCGGGCGCCGGCAGCTTGGGCGGTGCGGAACGCGTACTCGTCGTTTCTGCCCACTTTCAGCGTCTCGTCATCGGGGACGTATCGGGGAGCGGGCACGCAACGGTTCCTCACCACCGAGTTCACGCAGCCATCGGCAACGATCGGATCCAGCTACAGCTTGACTCTGAACTGGAACTTCAACGGGAATACGCTACTCCAGCCGGGGGTCACCAAAGCGGCACTCAGCGCGTCGGATGCGTCGGTCGATGCGATGCGCCTGAACGTGCGGAGCACCATCGTTCAACAGTACGTCGGCATCTTGGAGGGCAAGGCCCAAGTCGCTCTACAGGAGCGCCAGGTCGAGCGTAACCTGGAGAACTTGCGCCTCGCGCAAGCGCGTTTCGATGTCGGGCAGGCCACGATGATCGACGTGCGTCAGGCGGAAGTCGCCAAGGGACAGAGCGACGTTGCGCTGTTGCAGGCCCATCAAAACGTAACCGTGGAGACGCTCCGCCTGTACCAGCAGATGGGAGTGCCCGCCCCCGAGGATCTATCCACGGTCACATTGTCCGACACCTTCCCGGTGGTAGCACCGAATTGGTCGCTGGAAGATCTCCTGATCGAGGCCGACGCCAACAACCCCAACGTAAATGCCATGCGCGCACGCGAGACCTCAGCGGAGTGGAGCGAGCGCGCGGTGAAATCACGGTGGCTACCATCCATCAGCATCTTTGCCGGTTGGTCCGGCTTCACGCAGCAGTTCACCAACGGGGATTTTCTCGTCCCGCAGGAACAGGCGCGGATGGCGAGCAACCTCCAGGCGTGTAACATCCAGAACGTTATTCACCAAGACATCAACAGTCGCGGCGCCAACCTGCCCGTCCTGGCATGCGATCAGTTTTTCACCTTTACGCCGGCAATCGAGGCAGCGATTCTCGACGGCCAACGGGCGTTCCCGTTCAACTTCAACAACAATCCGTTCGTCGCCCAGTTGACCATTTCGCTCCCCATCTTCGATCAATTCGACCGCAATCTTCGGATCAGCCAGGCGTCGGCGGCGGCCGAGGACGCGCAGGAGTTTCGCCGGGCGCTCGAGCTGCAGACGCGGACAGACGTGAGCCAGCAGTACTACGCGCTCTCCACGGCGTACGAATCGATCGCGATTCAAGACAACAACCGCACGGCGGCGCAAGACGCCATGCGGCTGGCGCGGGCGCGCTACCGTGTCGGATCGGGCACCTTTTTCGAATTGCTCGACGCGCAGCTGGCCAACGAACAGGCCGAGGCTGATTACATTACGGCGTCGTTCAATTACCACCGTTCGCTGGTCAGCCTGGAAGCGGCCGTCGGTCGCACGCTGCGGTAGCGATAGGGTCGGTGGGTCGCACCGGCGAAAAGAAACAGCTGTTGTGATCAGCTAAGCCTGAAGAACAGGATACACATGGCAAGCCGTCGCAAGAAAATCATAATCGGAGCAATTGCTGTCGTCGTGGTCGGGGGTGTGGTTGCCAGCCAGGCGAGGGGTGGGGACCGCGGCATTGCGGTCAGGATCGAGGAGGTCGAAAGCCACGATCTCGTCGCCATCGTCACCGCGAGCGGTAGGATCGAGCCCCAACTGTCGGTCGATATCGCGTCCGACATCACCGGCCGCATTATCAACCTTCCCGTAGACGAAGGCGACTTCGTTAAGCGCGGGCAGCTTCTCCTTACCATCGATCCGACCCAGTTCGAGGCGGCCATGCAGCGCGCCGAGGCACTGCTCTCGGCCGCCAAGGCTTCGGAGCTGCAGGCGATCGTCAACCGCAACCAGGCCAGACGCCAGCTCGATCGCTCGTTGGCGCTGCGGGCAACCGACTCCAACATGGTCACCGAGGTGGAGTTGGAAATAGCGCAGACGAATTACGACGTCGCCGCGGCGATCGCGGAGGCGCAGTCACATCAAGTGGCGCAATCCGAAGCGAGCCTCCGCGAAGCGCAGGAGCAACTCGCCAAGACCACACTCCTCGCTCCGATGGACGGAAAAATCACCCGCCTCGCAGTCGAGGAGGGTGAGGTGGCGCTGGCCAGTACCTTCTCCCGTGAAACGGGGCTCTTGATGACCGTCAGCGACCTGTCGGTCATCCAGGTCAACGTGCGAGTGGATGAGACCGACGTGGTGCGTCTCACGACCGGTGACTCCGCCGAGATCACGATCGATGCGTTTCCCGACACGACGTTCAGCGGTCGGGTTACCAAGATCTCGCAGAGCGCCATTCGAGTGACCGCGGGCGGATCCGGCGATCGCGCCGTGGACTACGAAGTCGAGATCACCCTCGACAATCCGCCGCCCGGCGTCCTCCCCGACCTGTCGGCCACGGCGAAGGTGGTCACCGACACGCGCCTCGACGCCATGAGCATCCCGATTATCGCGCTCACCGTGCGTGAGCACCAGCCGATTTCGACGGAGGACATGCCCCGCGACACCGCCAAAACGGAAATGGAGGGCGTGTTCGTCGTGCTGGACGGCATCGCGTACTTCCGACCGGTCAAGGTGGGGATTGCCGGCGAGGAGCATTTCGAGGTCATCGAGGGGCTCGCGCTAGGGGACTCGATCGTGGCAGGACCGTACCAGACCATCCGCGACCTGAGCGATAGCTCGGCCGTTCGAGCGACGGCGGATGCGGACGACGGGAACAACGGCCGTGAGTGATCCCCACTCGTGTCCCGGGCTTCGGCGAGCCTGACGACCTGAAGGCGAACTCCTAGTCATGCCGATGTTCGAGGCGTTCCGACTCGCCTTCAAGATGATCTGGGCTCAGAAGCTCAAGAGCGCGTTCTCGGTCGTGGGCGTCTTCATCGGAGTCATGTTCCTCATCGCGGTCGTCACGGTCGTCGAGGGCATGAACCAGTACATGACCGACAGCTTCGCCAACTTCCTGGGTGCCAACACGTTTCAGCTCGGGCGCTATCCGAACTTCAACCCAGGCGACGTGAGCCGGGAGCAGCGGCGCGAGTGGCGCCGGCGGCCGCGCATCACCTATGCAGACGCCGAAGCCGTCGCACAGGGCATCCAGACTCCGGTGTTGACCGCATGGGAATCCGATGTCAGCACCGATGTCGAGTATGGTGGCAACGTGGCCCCCGACATCCGCATCATCGGGGCGACCGCAGACTACTTCGAGATACGCGAGTGGAAAATCGAGCAGGGCCGCGCCTTCAGCGAGCAGGAAGTGCGCGCCGGTCGTCCGGTGGTCGTCATCGGGAACGAACTGGCAAGCCGCCTATTCAACGACCTGGATCCGATAGGGAGGGAGGTCAAGCTCCGCGCGATACCGTACCGGGTAATCGGCGTCGTCGAAAGCCAAGGCAACATCTTCGGCCTCTCGTTGGACAAGTTTGCGGTGGCGCCGGCGTTGTCTCCCGTCAGGCGGTTCGTGAACCCGCACAACGTGGTGGACTTTCTCCTCGTCAAAGCCAATTCGGAACCGGAGATGCGGGCGGCGATTGTGGAGGCGGAAGCGATCATGCGGAGTCGCCGCGGCTTGCGACCCACCCAAGACAACAACTTCAACTTGGAAACGGCGGACGGCATACTGGATTTCTGGGCGCAGATCAATCGCGTCATGGCGCTCGCGCTTCCCGGCCTCGTCGGTATCTCGCTGGTGGTCGGTGGCATCGTCATTATGAACATCATGCTGATGTCCGTGTCCGAACGAACCAGTGAGATCGGAATCCGGAAGGCCCTGGGAGCGAAGCGCAAGGACATCATGCGGCAATTCCTGGTGGAATCCGCGGCGCTGGCTGTTGTGGGGGCCGGGCTGGGCATCGCTGCCGGGCTCGGCATCGCGGCCCTCGTGGAGAGCCTGACCCCGATGCCCGCCTCCATCGCACCGTGGTCGCTCGTCGTTGCGGTGCTGCTGGGGGCCGGAGTGGGGATTACGGCGGGGCTCCTCCCCGCCAAACGCGCGGCGAAGCTGGATCCCGTCACCGCCATCAGGGCCGAATAACCATGCAAGTCTTCGAAGGTGTCGGCATCGCGCTCGGATCGATCCGGGCCAACAAGACCAGGGCCGGTCTGACGATTCTCGGCGTAGCCATCGGCGTGGCGGTGGTGATGGTGATTGCCGCCATGATCACCGGCATCAACCGGGGTGTGACCGACATCATCGAGCAGTTGGGACCGCGGACGTTCTTCGTCGTTCGGCACTTCCAGGGCGGCATTCAGATTTCGGACGGCTCCGACGAGATGAGCCCCTGGCGACGGAAACCGCCGTTGACGGTGGAGGAGGCCCGACGGGTCGCCGAACTGCCCACGATCGATTTCCTGGTCGTGAACGAAGAGAGCAACGCCGCGGTCGAACACAAGAGCGAGAAACTCGAATCCGTGCACGTCGTGGGACGGGGAACGGAGTGGCTGGCGGTGAGCGGGGGCGACGTCTTCCCGGGCCGGTCGTTCACCCACCTCGAGCAACAGGCCAGTTCCCGGGTGGCTGTCATAAACCAGAAGCTATCGGACGAGATGTTCGGTCAGTTGGGGGGCGTCGGAAAGAACATAAAAATTGCCGCCGTGCCATACCGAGTGATCGGCATTTACGATCCGCCACCCGACCTGTTCGGTTCCGGGAACCGGCCGCAGGCGATCATCCCACACAACACGTTCGACAAACACGTGCCACACTTTCGCGGCTGGATGAACTTCATGGTCGGGCCGAGCGACTCCGTCACTGTCCGAGCGGCCATCGAAGACGTCATCGCGGTCCTCCGTAGCGTGCGTGGACTGCGGCCGGCGCAAGAAAACACGTTCGACGTCATCACCCAGGACAGGATCTTGGAAAGATTCAACGCGATGACCGCCGTGTTCTTCATGGTGATGTTGGGGCTTTCGAGCGTCGGGCTGCTGGTGGGCGGAGTCGGTGTCATCGCCATCATGATGATCTCCGTGACCGAACGCACGCGGGAGATCGGGGTTCGCAAGGCCTTGGGCGCCAAACGCCGCGAGATCCTCTGGCAGTTTCTGGTCGAGGCGGCCACCCTCACCCTGGTCGGAGGCGCGTTCGGCTTGGCACTGGGCTGGGGGCTGACGATCATCGCCCGTGCGGTCACGCCACTGCCGGCGGTGGTACCGCTCTGGTCCGTCATCGCGGCGCTGGGCGCGTCGGTGTTTACAGGCGTGGGCTTTGGTCTGTTCCCTGCGGCCCGAGCCGCCCGGATGGATCCCGTGGAAGCGCTGAGGCACGAGTAGTGTGAGACGAAGACGTGACAACAGCCCGATCCTCCCTCCACTCCTTTCCCCGAAAACAACCGATCCAACAACACCGCCGAGCAGACGGTAGGATGGGCAGACGGGCAGACGGGCAGGCAGGCAGATGGGCAGACGGGCAGGCGGGCGGACGGACAAGGCAGTCTAGCTCGTGGCTCGTGGCTCGTAGCTCGGCTGAGGAGTTATAAGGTGCCATTGGGTGAGGCGCTGCGGCTGGCCCTATTGGCCGTGTGGAGCCACAAGCTCCGGTCGTTCTTCACCGTGCTCGGTATCGTCGTATCCGTGGCGTTCCTGATAGCCGTGGTGGCCGTGATCCAGGGCATGAATCATTACGTGCGGGAGAATCTCGCGGGCGCCCTGATCGGCACCAACTCGTTCCAGATCCGACGCAGTCCGATTGCCATCGGTCTGCTCGACGACGAGGAGTGGCGACGCATCCAGCGTCGCCCGATTGTGGGCAGCCGCGACGTAAGCCATGTGGTGCGGGCGCTGCCGAATGCCCAGGCGATCTCGTTGCAATCGGGCTGGCCCACACCGCTGTCCGACATCCACTGGAGGAATCGGACGGTGGGGGACGCGCTGATGCTAGGCGTCACCGCTCCGTACCACGTGGTGCAGGACCACCGGTTTGCCGCCGGCGAGCCCCTCTCTGAAATCGACGTCCGCGAGCGCCGCTACGTCGCCGTGCTGGGATGGGACATCGCCGACAAGCTGTTCGGGTCCGAAATCCAGGCCATCGACAAGCAGATCCGCGCCGCCGGTCTTCCACTCACCGTGAAGGGCGTGGTCGAGAAGAAGGGTTCGGTCCTCGGCCAATCGTTAGACGGTTTCGTCATCATTCCCATTACGACGTTCGAAACCGTGTACGGCCGGCGGCTAAACACCGTGATCTCGGTGAAGGTTGCCAGCGCCGAGCAGATTCCCGGCGCCATGCAGCGCGCCGAAGAGGCCATGAGACTGTCGCGCAAGCTGCGTCCCACCGAAGAAAACGACTTCGTCATCGACAAGGCCGACGCGCTGGTGGACTTCTGGACATCACTGACGCGTGTGTTGTTCACCGTCACTCCTGCCGTGGTCGCCATCGGCATCGTCGTCGGCGGTATCGTCATCATGAACATCATGTTGATGTCGGTCACCGAGCGGACGCGGGAGATCGGTATCCGAAAGTCGTTGGGCGCGCGGCGGCGGGACATCTCGCGGCAGTTTCTCTCTGAAGCGATCGCATTGTCGCTCCTCGGAGGGCTGGCCGGTGTCGCGGCAGGTTATTTGTTCGCCCAGACGATCGCCCTCATCTCGCCGCTTCCCGCACGAGTGACGCCGTGGTCGGTGGGCGTGGCGGTGGCCCTCGGCCTTGGCGTGGGGCTCATATTCGGTGTGTATCCGGCCCGGCGTGCCGCACGTTTGGATCCGATCGTGGCGTTGAGACAGGAATGAGCCGGGAGCTACGGGCCACGCGCTATGAGCGATGAGACTCCATAGCGTCGTCGAGGGGGCCACGCTCGCTGTATGGGCGGTCGGCGCGCAGAAGCTGCGATCGGCCTTGACCATTCTGGGCATCGTCATCGGCGTCGCGACGGTGATGGCCATGGCGTCGATCGTAGACGGACTTCGCAGTCAGATCATCACGACCGTGGAAGTCGCCGGGCCAACCACGTTTTACGTGATTCGATTCTTCTCGCAAACCCCACTCAACCCCGACAACCTGCCCCGCGAGGTTCGTATCCGCCCACCGGTGAAACCCGAGGAAGCGGCGGCGATCAACCGGCTGCCGGAGGTGTCGTACGCTGGCATTTGGATCCAACTGTTTCCCCGCCTCGAAGCCGAGGGCACCCGGACGCAGCAGATGACGGTGTTTGCCGCCGACGACCACTATATGGAGTTGCAGGGGGGCACGCTCCTCTCCGGCCGGTTTTTCACGCAGGCGGAACTGCGGAGCGGCAAGCAGGTCGTAGTGTTGGAGGAAACCATCGCCGGTCGACTCTTCGGGCAACGGAATCCCATCGGCCACATCGTCAGAATCAGCGGCCGTCCACTCGAAATCATCGGGGTGTACCAGACGCCGGAGAACATCTTTCAGCCCCCCACCCAGGAGATCGCCGCAATCATTTCGTACGAAACCGGCAGAAGATATTTCCGCTACGACGAGACCAACGCGTTGTGGATCGTGGTGAAGCCGCGCAGCGGGGTCACCGTGGCCGAGGCACAGGACGCCGTGACCGTTGCCATGCGGCGCATCCGGGGTCTTCGGCCTGGGGATCCCAATACGTTCGACATGATCACCCAAGATCAGATCCTCGACATCTTCAACAAGCTCACCGGCATCTTCTTCTTCGTGATGATTACACTGTCCAGCGTCGCGCTCATGGTCGGGGGCATCGGCGTCATGGCGATCATGATGGTCTCGGTCACCGACCGCACGCGAGAAATCGGGGTGCGCAAGGCGATGGGAGCGACCCGACGTGAGATCATGTGGCAGTTCCTGGTCGAGGCGGCCACGCTCACGCTCATCGGTGGGGCCATCGGGGTGCTGGTCGGAGTCGCAGCCGGGGAAGGGCTGAAGATCGTGCTCGGCTTCGAACCCGGCGTACCGATTTGGAGCGCCGTGGTGGCGTGCGCCGTCTCGATCGGCATCGGGCTGGTGTTCGGACTCCTTCCCGCGAATCGCGCGGCCAAGATGGATCCCATCGAGGCGCTGCGGCACGAGTGAAGCAGGGATCAGGTGTCAGGTGTGAGGTGTCAGGGATGTGTAGCTACCACATCTGACACCTGACACCTGACACCTGTCACCCAGCCCTACTACCTTCCCACGCCATGGAAACCGTCGATCTCCTCGCCATCGCCGCTCACCGTGACGACGTCGAGCTGACGTGCGCCGGCACGCTCATGAAGATGCAGCGGGCCGGTTACCGCGTCGGCATCGTGGACCTGACTGCAGGTGAGACCGGTACGCTGGGGAACGCCGAGACGCGCGCGCGAGAGGCGGCGAACGCGGCGGAGGTGATGAAGACGACCGAGCGGGTGAACGCGGGGTTGCCCGATGCCGGGATCTTCAACACGGAGGACGCTCGCAAGATCGTCATCGAACTCGTGAGGCACATGCGCCCCAAGACCGTGATCCTTCCTTTCCCCGCGGGCCGCCACCCCGACCACCGGATCGCGTCGGAGTTGTGCAGGGACGCGTGCTACCTGGCAGGACTCACCAATTACGACGCCGAGGGCGAGGCACATCGCCCGGACAAGGTTCTCTACGCACAAGCGTACCGAGAGGACCCGGTCAAGCCCACGTTCGTCGTAGACATTTCCGACGAATTCGAGACCAAGATGGAGGCCATCCACTGTTATGGCTCCCAGTTCGACGGAGCCACTGCGGCGGGCGAGTTGTTCCCCACCGGTGAGGATCTGTACGAACTGGTGAGAATCCAGAACGCCCACTACGGCAGTTTGATCCGCGTAGCGTACGGCGAGCCGTTCTATACCCTCGAGACGGTCAAGGTCGACGACGTGGTGGCAATGGGAGTGACTACATTCTAGGTGTCAGGGATCGGGTTTCAGGTGTCAGGGCTTTGAGTCCCGACACCGACACCCGACACCTGAAACCTGAAACCCCGATTCAAAATGACCCGACCCGTTTACCTGGATAACGCCGCCACCACCCCGGTTCGCCCCGAAGTGCGAGACGCGATGTTGCCGTACCTCTCGGAGGAGGCGTTCGGTAATCCCAGTTCCGCCCACCAGTTCGGGCGAACGGCACGAGCGGGGATCGACAAGGCCAAGCGGCAGATCGCGGCGGCGCTCGATGCGGAGCCGAACCAGGTCATCTTCACGTCGGGTGGCACGGAGGCCGATAACCTCGCGGTCGTGGGCGGGGCGTTGGCCGCGCGGACCCAGGGGGGGGGGCGGCCGTTCCGCGTCGCCGTCAGCGCGATCGAGCACAAGGCGGTCCTGGCGGCGGCGGCGGCGGTGCAGCGGCTCGGCGGCGAAGCGATCATCCTACCGGTGGACGCATGTGGCCAAGTCGAACTGCCGGCCGTCGACGACGCGCTCGAGAGAGGTGTCGCCGTCCTCAGCGCCATGTGGGTCAACAACGAAGTCGGCGTGATCCAAGATGTGAGCCGGCTGGCCAACCGGTGCCTCGATGCAAAGGTGCCGTTCCACACGGACGCGGTCCAGGCCGTGGGCAAGGTCGCGTGCTCGATGGCTGGTTGGCCATGCACCCTGATGGCCATCTCGGCGCACAAGATCGGCGGCCCAAAGGGGGCTGGGGCACTGATCGTGCGCGACCCCAAAGCCGTGGAGGCGATCATTCACGGTGGCGAGCAGCAGTTCGGGATCCGCCCTGGCACGGAGAACGTCGCCGGCATCGTCGGGTTGGGCCAAGCGGTCGAGATGGCCGTGCGCGAACGGGAAACAACGGCGAAGCAGCTCGCGGATCTACGTGACGGATTCGAGCGTCGGGTACTCGAGATCGCTCCCGACACCACCATCATCCTGCGCGACGGCAACCGGGCCCCACACATCAGCAGCGTGGCGATCCCCGGGATCGACCCGGAGGCCCTCGTCATGCACTGTGACCTGGCGGGCGTGGCCTGTTCCACAGGGTCCGCCTGCAATACCGGTCTAGTGGAACCGTCTCACGTGCTCAAGGCGATTGGTATTCCCGTAGATATTGCTTCGAGGGTAGTCCGATTCTCGTTCTACCGGCAGAACACGGTAGACGATGTGGATCGGGCGATCGAAGTGCTCCCCGAGATCATCACCAAGGTGCGGAAGCTCTCCGCGGCCCTGGCGATATGAGGACGGGAGCACGAACATGACGCGGAAGGGCAAGGTCCTGGTGGCCATGTCGGGAGGAGTAGACTCCTCGGTGGCCGCCGCACTGCTCGTGGAGCGAGGCTACGACGTGATCGGGGCAACGATGAAGTTGTTCTGTTACGGTGATAGCGTGCCGGATCGGCCCTGTTGCTCCCTGGATTCCATCCAGGATGCCGCGGCCGTGGCCCAGCGCCTCGACATTCCCCATTACGTGCTCAACCTGGAGGACCGGTTCGATCGCGACGTCATACAGGACTTCGTGGCCGAGTACGAGCGCGGCCGGACACCTATTCCCTGCGTGAGATGCAACACGTTCACCAAGTTCCGCGATCTGGTCGCGCACGCGGACGCGCTGGACTGCGAGCACGTCGCAACGGGGCATTACGTCATCGCCAAAGAGGGGGCGCTGCACCGGGGGACGGATCGCAACAAAGATCAGACGTACTTCCTCTGGGGCATCGACCGATCGGTCGTGGCTCGAATGCTGACGCCCGTGGGAGAGATCACCAAAGACGAAACTCGATCGATCGCCAGAGACCTCGGATTGGTGACTGCCGAGAAGAAGGAGTCGGTGGAGATCTGTTTCGTACCCGACGGCAACTACGCCGCCGTGCTGGAGGAGCGCCTCGGCGCCGACACCCCGGCGTTGGCACCGGGCCCCTTCGTGACCACGACCGGAGACGTGATCGACACCCCCCCCCACGAGGGGTACGCACGGTTCACCGTCGGACAACGCAAAGGGCTACCGGGTGGATACTCCGAGCCGATGTTCGTCATCGCCATTCGGCCGGAGGAGCGGGCGGTGGTCATCGGTACCCGAGCGCAACTGTACAGCTACGAGGCGGAGCTACAAGAGGTGAACTGGCTCGGCGAACCACTCCGAGTCGGCGACGCGTGCGAACTGCAGATTCGGTACCGGGCTGAGACGGTGCCAGCCCATGTCGAAGCCGCTTCGAACGGCCGCCTGAGCCTGCGCGTTCCCGAGGGAGCGCGTGCCATCGCCCCGGGTCAGTCGGGTGTGCTGTATGACGGAGATCGCCTGCTGGGAGGCGGAGTGTTGAACTGACAACAGGCGGGCAGGCGGGCAGGCGGGCAGGCGGGCAGGCGGGCAGTACTGGCCGCCCGCCGGGATGGGTGGAAGGGCGGCGGGGGCCCGCCGGGTAGGGTTGAGGGGAGAGGTGGGCCCGCCGGGTTGAGGGGTGGTGCGGGTGGGGCCCTACCGCCCACCAATTACGCGCTCCAGCTCCGCTACCATTTCACGAGCCCCGGCGTTGCTCGGGTCGAACTCCACGGCCTTCCGAGCCGAGGTCAGGGCACTCGGGAAGTCGTTCACCATGATCAGGGCGCGTCCCAGGTAAAAATGCCCCAGCGCAAGGCCGGGGTCGAACGCCACGGCGCGTCGATATTGGTCGATCGCTTCGGCAAATTCGTCCCGCCGCAGATGAAAGTTGCCTAGGTTGAAGTACGCCAGCGCCTCGCTGCCATTGATCTGCAAGGCCCGCCGATACGACTCAGCCGCCTCGAGTTCCCGACCGAGGTTCTCCAGGGCGATCCCCAAGTTGACCAACGCCAGCGCTTGGAGGGAATCCACCGCCAGGCTGCGCTCGAAGAATTGAATGGCCACGGCGTAGTTTCGCTGCGCGTTGTGCGCCAAGCCCAGGTTGCGGAGGATGCCGGGGTGCTCCGGCAGTACCTCGAGAGCCTTGTGGTACAGCACGATCGCGTTCCCTTGGTCGCCGCTCGTGCGGAACGCGTCACCGTAGTACCCCAGCGTGAGCACCCAGCGCTGCCGAATCGCGCGATCGTGTTCAGCCAAGGAGCCCAGTCGGCCCGCGAGAAACGCGCGCGTTGACGGATCTTCGCCGGCCGCGTAATGCAGACTCGCGAGGGCCACCGCTCGCACGTCGACGTTTTCGTTGTCGGCCAGTTGCTCCAGACGCCGACGTACCTCCGGATCCATCGCGGGCATGTTGGGCTGCAGGTGATCTTCGATGAGAATCGTGAGTGCCGCCACCTGCGCCATGGGGTGCTTGATGTCCGGGTAGAGCAGTTCCACAGCCGGATCGACGGTCTGCCCGTTCGCCGCGCGTACCATGCCTTCCACGATGGGCTTGAGCGGCTTCACCTCGCCGTACCACTGGTCCGTGACCTCTTGGAGTCGCCCCACAGACAGATTCTGGTGGCAGCCGCGGCATGCGTTCTCCACTCCAAGCGCCGTGTCGAACGCCGGCCGGGGGATCGGGATGGTGTGATCCGACCGCGCGAACCGCAGCGTGTTGCCGACTTCCTGTTCCTGGAGGTAGGGCATGTGACACGAGACGCATCGGCTGCCCGGAGATCCGACACGGTGATTGGTGTGCGACGTGATATCGACCGCTTTGCTCGCGTGGCACGACGTGCACTGCTCGTTGGCGAACCGCCCCGCCAGCGGCTGGCCGTAGATATCGCGGTACCCCTGACCATGCGGGTCGTGGCAATCCACGCAGTTCAAGGTCCCGTTGAGGTAGCAATCGCTGGCCAGGTGATTCATCTGGTAGGCGAAGGTCCGTACCCGTAGGTCGGGGAAAAACGGTTTATCACCGACGAGCGGCGCCAGCAGCGCATAGTGACTCTGCAGATCCTTGCCCGGCAGGTATCCGGGCGCGATAACGCCCTTCAACGCGTGGCACTGGAAGCACACTTCGAGTGACGCGTCTTCGTCCAGCAATCCCAGTGCGCGCACCCCCCCCCCGAGGTCGGCGGTCTCGCCGAGTTCGCCGGCCTGTGCCAGCTCCACGTGCCGTCGAGCGGGACCGTGGCACGACTCGCAGTTGATCGACAGGCTCCGCACACGCGTCTCGTAGCGGCCGGTTTCGTGGTCCAGTTTGATGGTGATCTGGCTGCCATGGCATTCCTGGCAATTGGCGAACCGGTCTTCCGTTCCGAACACGCGGAGCGGCGGCCAATCCCCGCAATCGGCCAGCGCCATGTCTTCCGTGATCTCCACCCACCCGGCATCGGTGCGCGTGTTGGTATTGCAGAACCACACGCCTTCCTGCCGAATGAAGTCGAACGGGAGAAAGCGGAGCGTCCCGTCGGCGAACGCGGACAAGAAGCCCTGGGTCCCGCCTCCCACCATGTGTCCCCCACCGACGACCCCGGCGACGGGGAACACCACGGGATCCTGGCCATCCTGCCGCACCGTGAACACGTATTCGTCATTCGCGGTGACGGACGGGATCACCACCGCGTCCTTGAACCGGATCGGCCGTCCATCGAAGTTGGCGATGACGTTGTCGCGAGACGGAATGCCACCGGCCCGGCCGTGCGTGGACCCGCGCCAGGCCCGGTACTGGTCTTGGTGACACTCGGCGCACGCGTCCGCCCCCGCGAAATCGTCCAGGGTGGGTCCGGCTGTTTCGTTCACCGTCGCCAGCGGGAGAGGTGGTGGGAAGAGCGTCGCGCCGCCGCCGCCGCGAGACACCGTCCAGACCACCAACGCCGCCACGGCAGCGCCCGCGAGCGCGAACCCGGCCCTCATCGTCCACGGTCTGCGACCCACACCAGTGCGGAAGCCTGGCATTTCGGGAGGCACCTCAGGTGGGACCTGAGCAAGAACCTCCTCCTGTTTGTGCGATCGCCGCTTTTTCTTCTTCCGTCCCAACACCATCTCCTGTTTGGGCCTGAGACCCTATCCCCTATCCCCTATCCCCTATCCCCCAATCACCTCCTCGCCCACACCGGCTGCTCGCACCGGCACAGGGTCCTGATATGTGCCACCAGACTGCGAATCTGGGCTGACGAGAAGATCTGGCCGAATGCCGGCATACGATGGCTCTTGCCGAGGATGTACCCGCCGGCGTGGATTCCATCGAACAGCGTGTCATCCGGCCGCAACGACATGGCACTGCTGTCGGCGTGCCTCGTCGGGGGGACCGGTAAGAACTCCGCGTTATACCCATCACCGTTGCCGGACGCGCCGTGACACGACGCGCAATATTTTGCGTAGAGCCCCGCGCCGTTGGTCGGCTCGGCGGTCAGGGCCGGAGGATCGCGGTCGGGGAGGAACAGAGGGCCGGACGCCGAGCCCGGCGCGCTGGCGCCCGCCAAGTAACTCGCGAGGAGATCGACGCGATCCGGCGGCATCAGCTGTCGCGGCATCACCGTGCCCGGGCGGGTGGTTTGGGGGTCCCGGATCATCGCGTAGATATACGAGGGGGGACGCCGGCGGCCGACATCGGTGAGGTCCGGACCGATCCGTCCGCCTTCGCCGTTCAGCTGGTGACAGCCCAGACAGGCATAGCGGTCGGCCAAGTACCCCTCGGCTTTCTTGCGCGCAAACGCCGACAACGGTCTGGGAACGAACGTTTGCTGAGCGGGCGCGCCGGTCGTGGCGAGAATGAGTGACGTGAACAACACGGTAACGGTGCGCATCATCGGTTCGGGAAGGTCGGGACAACCCGAAGCACCGTCAAGCTTATAGACGTAGTCGCACGGGCCGAAGGCGCTGCCCGCTACCCGCTGATCACTGAAACGTTACGGACCACCCAATCGTAACTCTGTATGGCAGCAAGCACACCAAAGGGCATCGTATGCGCGGATTCATCACACGCCTCTTGATAACCTCACTCGGATTGTGGCTCGCCGACACCGTGTTGGAGCGAATGAGCTTTGACGACGTGTGGTCCATGGTCCTCTCGGCGCTGGTGCTGGGCATGGTGAACGCCATCGTCCGACCCATCGTGGTGTTCCTCACGCTTCCGGTCACATTCGTGAGCCTCGGCACGTTTCTGCTCGTCATCAACGGGGCCATGCTGCTGCTGGTGGCGCGGGTAATGCCGGCGTTCCATCTCGGCGGTCTGGGCACTGCAATCCTCGCGTCAATAATCGTCGGGGTGACCAGTTGGTTCGCCAACCGCGGCGTCGGCGCGAAGCGAAATCGGCGGTGAAAACTCGCCCCTCACGACGTATTGACAAAGGCTCAACCGGCCCGTAGGCTACAGGTTAAGTCCTTCTTCGGCGTTTCTTCGGTCTAGGCTCCCCTCAGTGTGCCTACCCGAAGTGCGTTCGAGGATTCTTTACCATACCCAAGTCTCACTAATTGAGGAGGAGACCAGGTTATGAATCGTTCCAAGTGGTTTAGGATCGCGCTGACCGCTGCGGGCGCATGGGCCTTGCTGGCCTTTGCAGCACCGGCGGCGGCGCAACAGACGGGCACGATCAGCGGGTCCGTCACAGAGGCGGGCTCGGGACGCCCGTTGCGCGGGGTGCAGTTGTTTATCCCGCGGGGGCGGTGTCCCGGGACCGAGCGGAGTTGCCCGCGCGTCACGGCCGTGACCGATGACGCGGGGCAGTACACCATGGCCAACGTGCCGGCGGGCCAGGCCGAGATTCGTGCGCGGCTGGTGGGATACAGCAGCCAGAGCACGACGGTGGCCGTCGTCGGTGGTCAGACGTTCGAGCTGAACTTCGCGCTCCGGACGTCGGTCATCTCGCTGGACGAGATCGTGGTGACGGGCGCGGGCGTGGCCCAGTCCAAGAAGCAGTTGGGCAACACGATCACGACGGTGAATCCGACGGACATCCTTCGGACGCGGCCGGTGATGTCGTTCTCGGAAACCCTGTCAGCCCGTGAGCCTGGCGTCGTGGTGAAGCCGAGCGGCGGGATCGCGGGTGAGAGCGCCCGGATCGAGATTCGCGGCACGTCGAGCCTGTCCATGGGCAACCTGCCCGTGATTTACCTCAACGGTGTCAGGATCGACAACGGCCGTTCGTTGTTCATCGCCGCATCGGGTGGTGGCGCGATGTCTCGCCCGTTCGACAACATCGATCCTGAGACGATCGAGCGGATCGAGGTGCTGAAGGGCGCGGCGGCGGCCACGCTGTACGGGTCGGAGGCCAACGCCGGCGTGATCCAGATCTTCACGAAGAAGGGAACGGCGGGTGCCCCGCGGTTCAACTTCAACCTGCAGTACGGGCTTTCGACGATCGACAAGGGCCGGATCAAGCCCAACACGGGGTTTGCGGCTAACGCCACGCAGCTGACCAACCTGAACAACATCTTCAACGCGAACGTGGGGTTGTACGAGCCGCTCGAGACGACGATCCTGTCCGATCTGTACGGCACGGGTTTCAACTACGTGTTAGCGGGCGACGTGTCCGGTGGGAGCGAGGACTTCCAGTACTTCGTGTCCGGCCGGTGGACGAAGGAAGACGGGCCGATCCAAGACGAGCTGGGTCCGGGCGGCCGGGACACCAACCGGCGGCTGCAGGGCACGGCGAACTTCACGATGTTCCCGCGCGACCGGGTGAGCTTCCGGGTCAGCACGATGTTCACGGATCAGCACCAGGATTCGCCCCCGAACAACAACAACATCTACGGCTTTATTTCCTCGGCGACGATGGGCAAGCCGGAGCGGGCGAACTGCGACAACTCGGGCTTCACGTCGCAGTACGGCCGGTGCTCGGGTGCCGGGAACCCCACGGGGCAGCGCGCGTTTGCGACGACCCGTGAGACGGCGCAGCGTTTCATCGAGGGGAATCTGGAACACTTCAACACGAGCATGACCGGGACGTATCAGGCCACGCAGACGTTGAACATAGACGTCACGTTCGGACTCGACTTGACCAACCAGACGAACTTTGATTTCCGTCCGTTTGCGAACGACGTGGACGGTTTCACGAACGTGCGTGACGACGGTATTCGTTGGGCGGGTACGCGGAACCACCGTGAGCTGACGGTGGACGCGCGGTCGACGTGGACGGAGCGGTTCGGCAACGTCTCGTCGCAGCTCGTGTTCGGCGGCCAGGGTTTCATCAGCCGGAACAAGACCCTGTGGGGTCGCGGCCGTGACTTCCCAGGCCCCGGTCTGGAAGTGGTCGCCGCAGCGTCCGACAAGACGGCGTCGGAGAGCTTCAGCGAGCAGGTCAACATCGGCCTGTTGGCCCAAGAGCAGGTGGGCTTCAACGACTGGGTGTACATCACGGTTGGGGGCCGCTGGGACCGCAACAGCGCGTTCGGCGACTCCACGAACGGCCAGTTCTACCCGAAAATCAGTGCGTCGTTCATTCTGAGTGACCTCCCGAGCTGGAGCAGCACGACCTTCTCGAGCCTGCGGTTCCGCTCGGCGTTCGGCAAGTCGGGGCAGCAGCCCGGCGCGTTCGACTCGTTTACGACGTTCAGTTCGCTGGCGGCGACCACGGGCGCGGGCATCCAGCCGGACAACCTCGGCAATCTCAACCTGAAGCCGGAAGTATCGCGGGAGATTGAGCTTGGCGGCGAGGTCGGATTGCTGAACGACGTCGTAGGTTTCGACGTGACGTATTGGACGCGCGAGACGCAGGACGCGTTGGTGGCGCGGCAGTTTGCGCCCACGGGCGGCTTCCGGAACACGCAGCTCGACAACATCGGGCTGTTGAAGGCCCATGGCTACGAAATCAAGTTCACCGCGTTGGCGGTCGATAAGGAGAACCTGACGATCGACGTGTTCGCCAATGGGGCGTTCCTGTATCAGGAGATTGCCAGCATGGGTGGCGCGCCGGCCATCAAGGCGGGCGGCAGCTATCCGCGGTACCGGAACTTCCTGGTCGGCCCCGACACACTGGGGGCAGGCATTAGCTGCAGCCAGGTGATCTCGGGCAACAGCTGCCGTAACGGCGTCATCTACTACGCGCCGGGCGTGCACCTGGGCGCGGTGTTGATTCCGCAGTGCTCGCCGAACACGGTCTACACCCAGGGTGGCTCGGGCGGCGCATTGGGCGCGTCCCGCACGTGCTGGACCCGTGGTTCGACGGTGCCTTACGACACCGACGGCGACGGCCTGCCGGACTCCGAAGCGACCTTCCGCGCGTTCTTGGCGGCGGGCGGCGTCGGGCTGAGTGACTTGGCGGCGATGCTGGACGACGAGGACGGTGACGGCGACGTGTTGGACAACTTCCTGGGCAAGCCGGATCCGGACTGGGCCGGCGCCTTCGGAGCGAACATCACGTTGCAGCGGAACCTGCAGATCAACGCGTTGTTCGAGTACAAGGCCGGGAACTACGGCGTGAACAACCTGACGGATGCGTTCCGGAACTCGAATCCGGTGATCGGCCGCAACACGCCGCGTGCGGCGGCGGTCGAGGCAGTGATCGAGAACCCGGGCGCGTCAGTGGATGCCAAGCTGGCCGCCGCGCTGGAATGGGCGGAGTCGCTGTCGGCACTGTCCCCGCGCAGTGGGTTGAACACGATCAAGAACGCCAAGTTCATCCGGTTCCGGGAGTTGGGCGTCACGTATACGGCGCCGCGGAGCTTCGCCAGCAAGTTCGGGTTCAGCAACCTGGCGTTCAACCTCAGTGGCCGGAACCTGCTGCTCTGGACGCCCTACGACGGCGTCGATCCGGAGTTGAACGTCACGACGTCGGACAACTTCCAGCAGAGCATCGAGGCGTTTGGCACCGGGATTCCGCGGCGGTATACGCTGTCCATCCGGTTTGGGTTCTAACTGCGAACACTTAAGGAGAAAACGAATCTCATGAGATTCCCATCATATACCGCCCGGAGGCGCCCCCGTTGGGGCGCCTCCCTCCTGGCGTTCGGGTTGATCGCGAGCCTGGCCGGGTGTGACGAGTTGCTGGAGGTGTCAAACCCCAACAACCTCACGGGCGAAGACATTCTGAAGATTGCGGCGGCCGACGGCCTCGTGAACGGCGCGCTGTCGGGCGTCGCGCGCGGCTACGGCCAGATCATGACGTCGTACTCGACGGTGACGGACGAGTTGGAGTGGGTCGGCTCCCGGGATGCCTTCCTGGAGCACGACCGCGGCAACCTGTCCAGTGTGTTCAACGAGTTCACCGACTCCGAGTTCCCGTTCGTGGCGCAGGGTCGCTGGATGGCGGACGAGGCGATACGGGTGTTGACCCTTCACGCCGCCAGCACCGATCCCGACAGTACGTTGAAGACCCCGGAGAACCTGGGGTGGGCGCATTTCTATCGGGCCATCTCCTACTCCACCATCGCGGACATGTTCGACGACTTCGTCATTACTTCGGATCGGGCCGAGGCCGGCCCGGCGGTCGGCGAGGCGAACATGGGCCAGTTGTACTCCGACGCGATCACGAGCCTCGGGACCGCCATCACCATCGGCAACGCCGAAGGTGACGGAGCCTTAGTGTTGGCGGCGACTGCCTATAGGGCCTCGGTGGCCCATCGGCAGGCCATTTGGAACAAGGTCGGCACGCGGCCGATCGACACCAGCAACAATGGTCTGGCTTCGAGCGCGGCAGCCGTGGCGGACGCGAACACGGCGTTGGGATTGATGGCGTCCAGCGACTACAAGTACGAGTTCGTCTACTCGAGCGGGACGATAACCATGTCGATGGGTGGCTGGGTCAACAGCCGCCAGGAGATGCGGATCGGCCCGACGTTTGCGACGCCGGATCCCTCGGGCCCGACGTTCACCGTGGTGTCGTTGACCGACATCATCGACGTGACGACGGTGCACCCGGACCTCGAGCGCTTCATCCTGGCGTTTTCGGCGGCGATCGATGCGCCGACGATGCCGGTGGTGACGGCGCGGGAGATGCACCTCATCATCGCGGAGGACGCGCTGGCTGCCGGCAACACGGCAGGCTTCACGACGGCGATCAACAACCTGCGCGCGCTGGACGGGCTCACCCCCTTCAGCGGGCAGGTGTCGGCCCTGGCGCTGCTGATTCAGTCGCGGCAGATAAACCTGTACTTGATGGGGCGGCGGTTGTCCGACCTGTATCGGTTTGGCCTGACGTCGAGCGAGTGGGTGGCAGGCTCCACGGCGATGACGGCACCGGGGACGTTCCTCCCGATCACCATCGTCGAGTGCCGGGCCAACGAGAACGTCGGGACCTCGACGACCTGCTAAGCAGGAAATCACAGGTCCCGTTGAGGGCAGTAGCCGGGCCGGTGCACTCCAGCACCGGCCCGGTTTTTTGTTGGCTCTTCCGGAAATCTCGGGTAAACGATCGACGGATGATGCAGGCCCTTCCACTCCACCCGTGATGGCCACGGAATCCACGGACCCCACGGAACCCAGCCACACCCTTATTCTGTGCGTTTTGTTTGCTCGTCTCCCAGGCTCCTCTCATAATCTCATCCAACCGTGCAGACCAACCCCCGTCCAAAACCATCGCAGTAGGGGGGGAGGCAGGGACCCAAACGCAAGCGGGTGTGGGGGTCCGTGGTTTCCGTGGGTTCCGTGGCTATTCAATCTCGATGCTTGCCATCGTCACCAAAAAAGGGAGCAGCGCATGACGCCACTCCCTTTTCATCGTACGATCCCAGAAACCTACCGGAACGGCCTCGACAACCCCTGTTGGGCGTCCCCCTTGTTTCCGGAGTTGTTCTGTTCCCCACCGGCGTCGGCCACAAACGTAAAGACCGAAGCAAACACTCCCACGCCAAGTACGACGCTGACCGCGCTCCTCAAAGGATGGATTCGCCGCTCTTCCAATACGCCAAGTTCGTCCCGCGTCAGGTAGTACACGGCGCGGCGGGAATCGAACCGCCTTCCGAACGTCTGGTGAAGCCAGTTGCTGAACACCGCCACCGTGTCGGCAGAGGACGTATACACGATGCCGTCGATACGTTCCACGTCGCGCACGGTCACCCTCCCCACGTCGAAGTCTTGATGGGGGGAGAGATAGGCGCGAATCTCCTTGCCCGGCTTCGGCATCGTGTCGCCGACCGGCACGTACACGTAACACGCGTTGACAGTGAACAACAACGCCAACGACAACACACTCCGCATAACTCCTCCTAACTCGATATCGCAACGGCTCAGCGCTGAGCCGGCTATTCGCGAACCTGAAATGCTCATGTACCGCTGCCCGGCTGTCCGAGCACCCGCTGCGCTTGGATGGTATTGTACAAGCTTCCCGACATGCCGTCTCCCAGCTGGCCCTCGCCCCCATCTCCCCAGCAAAACGCCACGCCCTCGGTCGAGCTGATGGCACACACATGGTGACTGCCCAGCGCGAGACGACCGAACCGGTGGTCACTCACACCCGGAACCGGACTCGCCGCGCAACCAACCTGAGAGACGATGACGCCGGTGAGATCGGTTTCGGTGCAGATCTGCTGCGACAACGCGCCGTGCTGGCCCTGATCGTTGAGACCCCAGCAGAACATCGCCCCGGTCGCATCCAGCCCACAGGTAAAGTTCGCTCTCGCGAAGACAGATGCGAACGACGGTCCGCCAACGATCGGCGTGGGTGTCGAATTGACCCCGCCCCCTGGCGTGGCCGTCTGACCGAACTCGTTGAACCCCCAGCAGTACACGTCGCCGGTCGCCACCACCGCACAGGTGTGTTCGTCGCCCACCGCGAGTGACGTGAACGAAAGCCCTCCCGTAACGAGCACGGGAACGTTGCTCGCCTGCTGGCCGCCGTTGCCCAGCTCACCGGACACATTCCTTCCCCAACAGTACGCGTCGCCCGACGCCGTCACACCGCAGCTGTGGAACGCGCCGACAGCCAGCGATGTAAACGTGAGGCCGGAGCCCACCTGAGCCGGCGTGCTCTGGTCCAAGACCCCACCGTCGCCAAGCTGGCCCTCGCCGTTCCAGCCCCAGCAATACGCGGTGCCGTCGGTTGCCAAGCCGCAGTTGTAGCTCGCGCCGGCTACTATGGACGTAAACTGAATCGATCCCAACACGGCGACGGGCTCTTCACGGTCATTCTGGGTTCCGTCCCCCAACTGTCCGTTGAGGTTGAACCCCCAACAGTACGCCAGCCCTCCGGTAACCAGACCGCAGGTGTGACCTCCTCCGGCGGCAATCGACTCGAATGTCAACCCACCCTGCACCGAAACGGGAGAGCTGCGTGAGGCGTTGCCTCCGTCCCCCAATTGGCCGTCACGGTTCCATCCCCAGCAAAACGCCTGGCCCGCCGCGGTCAAGCCGCAGGAATGGGCTAGGCCAGCGCTCACGACGGTGAGCGCTTGATCCAGGCTGGGCCCGGTGGAGCCGCCGCCGCCACAGGCGGCCACGGCACCCGTAAGGGCGAGGGCGAAACGACTCAGTCGAACATGTCCTTGACTCATAGGCCTCCTCTCAAGGCCCACCGTGGGGCCGTTACAGGCTTTTCTCGCTAGAATATAGCCCTAACCCCTCGGTCGTCGGGCTGAGTCGGTTACACCCGCAACCAGCCGAAAGTTCACTGTCTCGACCACGGATGCGACGCTCTCGGCGTCTCGCCTGCTTTCGTGTGGATAACCGCGAACCTCCCGTGTTGGTTCGCCGGCGGTCGTTAGGAACGCCTAATCTCCTAGTACGGTGGCTACCACCTCACGGGCCCTCGGCCGGTTGTCCAGGTTGATCACCACGATCTGCTGCCACGTGCCGAGCTGCAGCCGGCCGTCCACCACGGGGATGGCGAGGCTCGTCTTGAGCAGAGCCGAGCGCACGTGCGAGAAGCCGTTGCCGTCTCCCCACCTCGCGTTGTGCTCGTAGTGCGCATCAATGGGCGCGAGGCGATCGAGCGCCGCCCGCAGGTCGGCCAGAGCACCAGCCTCGTACTCGATAGTCGTCACCGCACCGGTGGATCCGACGAGAGCCACCGTGACCAAACCCGTGGCAATGCCGGCATCGCCCACGAAGTGCTCGACTTCGCCCGTTACATCGCAGTGGCCGAATTCTTTCGCGAGGTCGAAGGTCCAACGGCGCTGAGTAACTCGTGGCATGAAGGAATCGATAGTTGGTGGCGCGGAGGGAGGGAAGCCCCCTCTTGACAGGCACGACGGTTCGCCCAACCCTGTAGCCTGAGCACATAAAACCCAACAGTTCGATGAGGAGCGATCATGAGCACCGCAGCGACTGAACGCAGACACATCATTCCCCCGGCCGTGCAAGCCGCCCGAATGCAGCGCTACAGCCTGTACCTGGTCACGTTGGCCTTCATCATCGTTGGGGCCAACTATCAATCCCTGACGATGGCAAGCGTCCTCTGGTTCGCAGCGGGGATCACGGTCGCGTTCTCACTCCTCTGCGCCATCACCGTGGTGATCCTAGACGCCATCGCTTGGAATTTCGATAGGTTGCAGTCCGAATTGGACGGGCGCCGATCTGCCCAATCAGTGGTGGTGCCGGATCCCGAAGCGGCGCCGGCAACCTCGAAGCACGCGCTGACCGACAATGGGGCCGCTGGGCCCGACGGTGTGACGGACGGATAGCCCATCGAGGCTTCGCCAGCGTTCGAATGCCATCGGTGGTAGCAGCCACCACCGCCATCGTGCGACGCATGCGATTAGATTTGGCCCCGTGAACACACCTCGTGGCGGAATCACCGCGCGTATCGTAAACCGGTCCATCATCACAGCGGCGGGACTCGCGTGTGTGGCGTGTGGGGATTCCACGGGACCGGACACCGACTTCGATCCCGTCGCCACAGCATCGATCGTAGCCGACTTGCTCGATGCCTCTGATGAAAACCGAGCCATTCAAAGTCTCACGGTGTTGGGCCCGAAGATCGAACTCCCCACCGTCGGTACGCCGCCAACACCAACGTCCGGCGCCGTGCCGGCCGTTGGGATCCCAATCCCTGGTCTAGGCCGACGCCTCGTATTCAACGCGACCACGGAGGCGTACGAGTTCGCGGAGGATGACGGTGACACACCCGCGAACGCCGTCCGCTTCGTCCAGTATACCGTGGATACGGCCGAGGACCGCGTGATCGCCCCCCTCGTGCCAATCGGGCACGTGGATGTGGTGGACAAATCGGCCGGCGGCACGGACAGGATTGGGGTTCAGGCCGTGGTAGACGGGGAATCGCTTATCGACTACGAGGCGACGGCTGCCGGCAACATCGTAGTCACGACTCTCGAGCACACCATCGCCGGCTTCATCGCAACAACGGATGGCCCCATCGGCGTGATCCTCGCACAGCGGATTTCGGTGTCCGAAGGGATTGCACTGGACTACCGGCTCGAACGGAACCAGACCGTCATCAGCATCGTGCTCGACTTCGACGCCCAAACCTTCACCGCGACCACCACGATGACGGTGACGTCCGGCGGTACGGTCCTGTCCATGACCACGTCCGGTACGCCACAATCGATCGAGGGAACCGTCCGAAGCAACAACACGGAAGTGGCCCGTATCGGGGGAACGGTTGCCATGCCCGTGTTCACCGACACGAACGGTGGCCCGGTGCTCGGGGAAAAACTGACCGCTCTCAACGACTTGTTCGCCGCACCCGATAGACTGTTCGACATCATCGACGCCGCGTTGGCACCGGCCTATTGGGCGTTCGGCCTCAAGCTCATCTTCCAGGACTAACCATGCACCGATCGGTTTACGCTCTCATCGCCAGCGCGCTGTTGTGGTCGTGCGGCGGATCGCCGAAGTCTTTGGGCCTCATCTACGTGCGCGGGCGAGCCGTGGAGCCGGTAGGGGATAGCCTGCTCGCCATGACTGCCGTGGGAATCGACGGATTGGTCCTCTACCACCTACGGTCTGGCGCGATCGACACGATCGGTAGCGAGGCGCTCGACAGCCCGCTCCAAGTCCAACAGGTCGACGGACGATGGTACGTGTCGGATATCAGGGACGGCCGTCCTCAAATTGTGGTGCTGTCGTGGGACGGCGCCCTCGAACGCCGCATCGATCTGGGTGATATCTCATCCCGCGCCCACCAATTCGCCGTGCTGCCAGGCGGTCGCGTCGTGGTGGAGTCGGCCGACTTGGAACTGCTTCAACTAGACGGTGACAGCATCACGTCGTTTGCGCTGATCGAGACCGGCGCGCGCCCCAGCCTGATCGCGGGGGCCGCCGGCGGCGTGTTGCACGCGGTGCCCGGCAAGCACATGACACTGTACAACGAGTTCGGGAACATCCGCTGGCGAGTGGAATGGCCGTGGGCCGTAACCGCATACTTCACCGACATCTCGGTAGACCGCCAGGGAAGGATCCACATGATGGCCGGTGTTCCCGGTGACAGCGCGTTCAGAGTCTACACCGTGGCCCGAGACGACGGTGACGTCATCGCATGGTCGCCGGCGGGACCGTACGCAACGTTTATCGTGGATAGGAGGGGAAGATTTCGCCCCGACAGTGCCAGTCGTTGGTTGGGAAATTAGTCAGCTGCCAGCGACCGGCAGCCGGCTGCGACATTCACCTTCGGCTCCGGCCGCCGTGGGTCCCGCCGTTTTCAAGAGACCGCGGATAACGCGGAGGATGCGGGTGAACACGGATCAAATATTTTGTTGGGGTGTGGAGGTGGGTGGTGGAATCCGCTTTTGTCCGTCCCATCAGCGTCATCCGTGGTTCCCCAACGGGTGTTCGGACGCCGAGCGCCGGTTGCTGAAAGCTAAAAGCAGATGGTTGAAAGCTGGCGGGCTGCTCAATACTTGAGTCCCGAGACTTCGGCGAATTCCTTGAGCAGATCGGTTTGCTTCTGGTTGAGTTTTTCCGGGATCTGCACGTTGATTTCGACGAGTTGATCGCCGCGCTTGCCATTACGTTCTACACCGAGCCCCTTCAGACGAAACTTTCGGCCCGGCTGTGTTCCCGGCGGGACACGTAGGGCCACGCGTTTCCCATCAATGGTTCGCACACGAATCTTGGTGCCCAGCACCGCGCCCGCGAGGTTTATGGGAACGGTGCACACCAGGTCGGTTCCATCCCTGCGGAAGAAGCGATCGCCCTTGACCTGAAATGTGACGAGCAGATCGCCCGGCTTGCCTCCGGTCGGATGACGTTGTCCCTGGCCCTTCAGTCGAACCTTCCGGCCGGATTCGGTCCCGGGCTGCACCATAACCATCAACTGCTTGTCCAACTCGACTTCACCCGCACCGCCGCAACGCCTGCATGTTTCGCTTGCGACGGTGCCCCTCCCGCGACATTTGGGACACGGGCGGTTCACGGCGAACCCCCCCTGACCGAAGCTCACGGTTCCCCGGCCATTACACTCGTCACAACTCGACACTTTGGCCCCGGGGGCCGCGCCGTTTCCGCCGCAGGTGGGACAGGCTTCAGATACCGATACGGTGACCGCAATCTTCCCCCCGAGCACTGCCGTGCGGAACGGTACTTCCACAACCGTCTCGATCGGGTCGACACCGGCCTCCTTTCTGCCCCTACCAAATATGGACGAGAAGATGTCACCCAACCCACCGAATCCCCCCAACCCGCCGAAATCGAACTCCTCGAACTTCGGACCGCCACGACCAGACGTCCGGCCCTGCCCGGTGAAGGCACCAAACCGCCGCATCATATCGTACTTCTTGCGCTGGCCGGCGTCACTCAACACCGCATACGCCTCCGAGATTCCCTTGAAGCGCTCGGCGGCCTCTTTGTTGTTGGGATTGGCGTCCGGATGATACTGCTTGGCAAGGTTGCGGTACGCTTTCTTGATCTCGTCCTTGCTGGCCGAGTCAGACACACCGAGAATGCGATAGTAGTCTTTCGACGGCGCCATCAACCGGATCCTTTGTCCTGCCCGCCTTGCCACATCAACACATGGACCTTCGCGGGACGGATCAACACTTCGCCGAATCGATAACCCACCTGGAACACCGCCCCGATGGTTTGATCCTGCTCCTCCGACTCTGCTGGCATCGAACCGATCGCTTCGTGGTAATTCGGATCGAACGACACTCCAACTTCCCCGACCCGCTCCAATCCCGCCGCTTCGAGTTCGCGCACCAGCTTCCGCTCCACCAACTCGACTCCCTCGATCACGTCCGCCGCACGGGCCTTGGTCCGGTCGACGTCCAGCACCCGACCGAAGTCGTCCAGCGCGTCGAGAATGGACGACGCGATCTCCGCCTGCGCGCGCGCCCACAGCTGCCCTCTCTCCCGCGCGGTGCGCTTGCGGAAGTTCTCGTATTCCGCGACGGTACGCAGGTGCCGATCCCGTAGTTCTGCCAGTTCCTTCTCGAGGCTGGTTACCGTGGGCGCGGGAGTCTCGGCGACCGCGTCTGCGGCACCATCGGCGTCCTCTTGGCCTTGGCCGACCGTGTCCAATTCAGGCTGTGGTGACGCAGACTGTCCGGTCTCGGGCGTCTGGTCCGTTAGCGCCTCCATATTCGCGGCGCCCCCGCCCCCACCCTCGCCCCCGCCACCGGCCGGGCTCTGCGCGGCGGTGTCGTCGGTGCTCGAGTCGGTATGGGTGTGATTCATCGCCTTTTTGCGAAGTCCGGGTTTTGCGTGAAAAATCGAGTAAGAACAACGGTCTTACTATAGTGGGTGGGCAAAGTCCGTACCACTGTTCCTGTCAAAATAGCAGCCAGGGTCTGCCAATCTCTACTGCGTGTGTGACCCTGGATTAACGAGCCCACGAAGTAGGTCGAGCGCTGCCTGGGCACTGCGCTGCCGAATCCCCTCCCTATCGCCCGGGATCACTCGCCGGACTACCCGCTGGGCGTCACCGACGCGGCCAGCGATGCAGACGGTGCCCACGGGCTTCTCCTCAGTCCCGCCCCCAGGCCCGGCAATACCCGTCACCGCCACGGCCGCTGCCGTACCGAATCGCGTGGCCACACCGTCGGCCATGGCCGTCGCAACCGCCTCGCTGACGGCCCCATGTGCCTCCAGAATGGCCTTGGGAACGCCCAGAATGTCCTCCTTCACCCGATCGTCGTACGCCACGACTCCTCCTATGAACACGGCCGAAGAGCCTGGAACGGCCGTGAGGCGCCCTCCCACGAGCCCTCCGGTGCAGGATTCGGCGACGGCCAGCCGATGACCTGCCCCACCCAGCGCCTCCAGTAGGAC
>JADFPO010000103.1 GCA_022562295.1 Gemmatimonadota bacterium | reverse complement strand
CGAAAGCCCCTGGCCCGCCCCACAGCCGCGCAGGTCCATGAGAAAGGAGCGGACCCCGCGCACGCCGAGCTTGTGGGCGATCCTCCGCATGTAGCGGCTTTCGTGGCAGCCGGCCAGGCCGTGGATCAACAGCGCCGCGCGATCGCCGGGCCGCCAGCCGCTCGGGCAATCGTCGTGAAGGATAACCACATCGCCGTCGGCCAACTCCACGCGATGCCGTCGGGCCCGATGCCGATAGCGGCGGCCCGGCAGAAAAGCTCCCGCCAAGGTTTGCGCGTGACCGCTCGGCAGCAAAGGATGCGGTCGAAACGGCGGGAACGAGCCACTCACGATGCACTCCAACCGCTCACTTCAACGATTAATGATCACCGGCGCCGCCCGAATAACACCGGGCGCCACCACCCGACCGCTGCCGCCCAACGTGGCTCGGGCGTTCGGCGTCTGTTTCTGGTTCAGCAGAATCCGTTCCGAGCGGATCACGATTTCCAGATCGGAGTGATTCAGCGCTTCGTTCAAGGCCCCGAAGGCCAGCGGCCCGAGTTCCATGAGGCGCTTTTGAGCGGCTTCGCGCACCGCGAACTTCGGGTCGCCCAGTTGCGCGATGAGCTTGTCCACCGTGGGGAGCACGTCTTCCAACCGGTCCCGCTCGGATTTCGGCAGTGGGGCGATCAGACTCGCAATGGTTGCCCGCTCGCTGCGGATTTTCTGCACGACGGCCGCGTGAGACCGGACCCCAGAGCTGTCCGATCGCGACGGCGTGAGCGTGCGCGGCGACCGTGACGAATGCGGCGCGCCCCCTCCCCACCCCAACGCATCCCGCCAAGTGAATCCCGCCGTCACCAGGCTTCCATAGAATCCGGCGACAAAAAATGCGCCCAAGATCAAGACCGCTGGCGCAAAATCCACGGAACCGTCGCCCATCAGATCGATAACGAACATGGAGCCCGTAAGCGCGACGTAACCAAAGGCTCCCCAACGCATGCGGCGGACCGCTGGGTGCGCAGCAGGCCTGTCGGGAACACTGGTGGCCTCGGCAGTCGAGGTCTTGGCCCGACCCGGCCCGGCCGTCGGTACCGAAATGCGGTCCAACGCCTCTAGCAGCGCACGCGCGGATTCCCAGCGATCTCTCGGTTCCTTCTCCAGACAGCGCGCGACGGCGTCCGCGAGAAAGCGGGGGCAGTCCGCCCTTGCCGACGAGACGGCGGGGGCTTCCTGCGTGATGTGTTTGGCGATGACGCCGCGCGCGGTCTCGGCGGTGAACGGAGGTTCGCCGGTCAGCATTTGGAATGCCACCACGCCGAGTGAGTAGATGTCGGAGCGGTGATCGATGTGGGTCTCACCGCTGGCCTGCTCGGGACTCATGTAGAGAGGCGTTCCGACCAACGCGCCGCTTGCCGTCAGTTCCTCTCCCTCGACGGCGAGCGCCTTGGCCACGCCGAAGTCCATCAACAACACCCGCCGCTCGTCTCCCTCCAGCATGATGTTGTCCGGCTTGATGTCGCGATGCACTAGCCCGGTCTTGTGCGCTGCCTGCAGCGCGCCCGCAACCTCGCGGATGATGCGAAGCGTCTCGTCGATGGACAGACGGTCAACCCGGTCCAGCTCGCGCCGCAGGGTCACGCCGCTAATGAGGGGCATGATGAAGTACGCGAGCCCCTCGGCATCACCCACGGAATAGATAGGGATCACATTGGGGTGGCGCAGTTGCGCTACGGCCTGCGCCTCGCGTTGAAAGCGCTCCATCGACGTGGTGGACAAGAGTAGCTCGGCGCGAATGACCTTGACGGCCACCTCGCGCTTGAGCTTCAAGTCCACAGCGCGGTAAACGCTGCCGAAGCCCCCCTCCCCTATCAGCTCCCGCAGCTGATACCCGTCACCCAGCGCGCCCTGCAGCCGCCGGCGGTGTTCCTGCTGGACATCTTCGCCTGGTGCCGCGACCGGTCCTTCGTCGGTTGGGGTGGATGCGCCGCACGCGGGGCAGAACGCCGCAGCCTCGGGCATTTCGGCGTCGCAGTGCGCACAGACGGGTGGTGGAGTGCTCAACGAGGGCGTAACGCGCTCTCCGTGGAGGATGCTCTACAATGCCGTTGCCGTGAAAAGAGGTCAAGCTGCGAGCGACGAGCTGCGAGCCACGAGCCACCCGTCTCAAACGGTCGTCGACCGTCTTTGATCGTCCCTTCTTGACCGCCTTAACCGGCCTGCCCACCTGCCCACCTGCCCGTCCACCCGCTAATCAACTCCTAAACAACGTCTCCTCCCGACTGAACCACACCACGCAGAACCAGATACTCGCTCCCGCGAGCACAAACAGCGAGATGTAAGACAGCACCAGGTGCAACGGCTCGATGGTTCCCGAGATCACGTCTTTCGTGGCGAGCGAGACGTTGAGTATCGGGATGAGCGCGGTCTTCGTGTTTAGCTCGATTCCGGGCAGCAAACCAAACAGGACCGGAAGAATCACCACCAGGCTCAGCGGGGTGAGCGTACTCTGCGCCTGTTTGAACGACTTGGCCTGAATGGCAAGCGCCAGAATCATTGCGGAAAAGAACGCGGCCAGCGGAAGCAAGAGCGTCGCGATCATCGCGATGACCTTGACGTTGAGTATGTCCGAGATGACGTCGAACGCCTCTTGCGGTATGTCCTCCAGACCCATCCGCACGCCCAGGTATAGTCCAACCATGGACAGGAGCGCCGACGCGATCCCCACCAACGCCACCACGAAGAACTTTCCGAGCACGATCTCGAGACGGCTCGCGGGAGATGACAGCAGCGTCTCGAGGGTTCCCCGCTCCTTCTCGCCGGCCGACAGGTCGATACCCGCGTACATCGCTCCGGTGAACATGAAAATGACGAACATGTACGGCAAAAACCCGCCTATCGTCTGACCCAGTACCTCTTGCAGAGTGGCCACGTCGTTTTCCTGCACCGCAATTGCATCGAACAGATCGGGATCCAGCTGGAGCCGCCTGATCCGCCCATCCACGATCTCCTCGTCGTAGTCGTCGATGACCCCGCGCAGCCGGCGCTCGGCCACATCGAATGAGGAGGACGAACGGTAATAGATGCCGATCGATGCCTGCTCGTCCGCCGCAACCCGGTCGGGAAAATCTGGCGGCACGACGATGGCGCCGTCGAGCGAGTCAGCGCGAATCAACGCCTCCACATCCGCCTCTGCCACACCCAGCTTGATAACCAGCTGAGAGTCGGCCTCCACCGCCTGGTGCAAGCGTGGCGCGTACTCCTCACCAATGAACGCGATGTTGACCGTCTCCAGGTCGGCCTTTTCCCGTTGCCGCAGCGTCACTTTCAACGTGAGGGTGAGGATGACCGGGACGAACAGCAGCGGCAAAACCACCATCGTCAGAATAGTGCGTCTGTCACGGATGACGTCGATGAATTCTTTCTTGAAAATCGTTAGCGTGCGGCCCATGCTACGCCTCCCCGACCAAGTGGATGAATTCATCTTCGTACGTCCGATGGGTCATCTGACCCTCGAACTCTTCCTTGCTTCCGTAGAAAAACAATTTTCCGTTGTGGAGGATGGCGATATCGTCGCACAGCAATTGGACCTCGCCCATGATGTGCGTGGAGAACAACACGGTCTTGCCCTCGTCACGACACTGGCGAATGAGATTGACGATCCCGCGCGAGGTCATCACGTCGAGGCTCGCGGTTGGCTCGTCGAACACGACCACCGCTGGATCGTGGATGATGGTCCGGACGATCGACACCTTCTGCCGCATGCCCGAACTCAAGCGGGCGATCCGCCGATCGGCGAACGCCTCCATATCAAGGGCGGCAAACAACGCCCTGCGGCGCTCCTCGAACCAGACAGGATCCATGCGGTGCAGATCGGCCTGGTACCGCACCATCTCGGTCACGGTCAGTCGGTCGTACAGCCCGGTATTCCCCGTCATGAACCCGATGGCTTCGCGCACCCGTTGCGGCTCCCGCGTCGCGTCCACCCCCGCCACCGTAATCGTCCCCGAGGTTGGCTTGAGCATGGTGGCGATCAGGCGGAGGGCCGTCGTCTTGCCCGCCCCGTTCGGCCCTAGGAGTCCGAAGACCCTTCCCGGTTTGCACTCGAAGCTGATGCCGTCCAGCGCGGTGAGCGTCTTGCCAATGGGGGCACCCGACCCAAGCTCCTTCCGCGTCTTGCGGCTGACCTTGAAGTCTTTTCGAAGGTTGTCGACTCGTATCATGGGTCTCCTAGCACGAAATCCGCCGCTGAGGACGAGAGCGGGTTGCCGCGTGGGCCGGATGGCGCGCAATATCTCCCCCCGGACGCCTGGGAACAACCCACCCCGAGCGAGCGGCCGGCGAGGCGAAGCGACTCACCACTCCAACTGGCGAGTCCAGTAGCTATCGGGCTATATTGGCAAGGTCCCTGGTGGAGGGGGGGGGACTGCAATGCACACCTTGAGACGACTCGCCCCATTGCTGTTGCTCGCCGCCGTGCAGCCCGCGTACGCACAGCGAGTTCGCGTCACGGGTACGGTAGTGGACTCGGCGTCCGGCGCGCCGCTGGAGGGGGTGCAGGTCCGGCTCATCGACATGGATATCTCCACGTTGACCGACTCGGATGGGTCGTTCCAGTTCTTTGGGGTCGCCAGTGGTACCCACACGTTCGCCGCTCGCCGCCTGGGGTACGAACCAGTGGCCATCCGCTTCGAGTTGAACGCTGCAAACACACGGCAAGCCGACTTGGGAGTGGTGCGGATCGCGAGTCGGGCGATTGAGCTGGATCCCCTCGTCGTCGAGGCCGAGCTCGTGCGCGACTTTCCCCAGATGGAAGGATTCTTCAGGCGGATGCGGTCCGAGCAGGGCACCTTCCTCACCGAAGCAGACATCCAAAGGAAAGCTCCACATGAGACGTCCGACATCGTGCGCAGGGTGCCCGGATTCCGCACCAACGAATGGGGACGGCTCACGAGCGCCCGTGGGTCCGGTGGCTTTCGGGCCGACTGTCCGGTGCAGGTCTACGTAAACGGCGTCAAGGTGAACGCACCCACCGTCGACGTGGTGGTGCCAGCGACTATCATAGGGATGGAACTCTACACAGGAGCTTCGACCGTGCCCACCATCTTCCGCAGCGGGTCGAACGCATCCTGCGGCGTCGTGGCGATCTGGACGAGGCACACCCGCCGCGACTAGCCTTCCATTAGCGTTGGATATCTGATACCCAACCGAAAAAAGCGGCAGCGTGCCAAACCGGGCGATTTGGTTGGCACCCGCTCTATCCCCGTTAGAGCAAGCCCTCCTGGCGGAGGGCCGTTCGGCACGCCGCTTTTTCTTAGTCGCTGACCGTGATCATGCAGCGTCGCTGACCGTGATCATGCGGCGACACTCCGCACACCTGATCAACCGGCACTGGAATTCGATCCTACCCAAGCCCAACCCAGACTCGGCGGCGGCGAGGGGCGAAGAACATCGCGGACACAAAAATTGCGCGCCCGGGATGGACATCAGCCGTCGAATGAGGGTCGCTTCGCTTGAGGAAAACGAGGCGTCGGTGACACGCATTCTGGCTCCTCCTCTTGAGAACTCCAAACCCCACTCCCCACTGGTTGCCAAAGGTAAGACCGAGCGGTCATGTGGCGGTCAATTGAACGGCGGCTTCGGACAACACATTGGTAGGAAAGGGGTTACGGCGGTGGGGCAGGCGGGCAGGCGGGCAGTTGGGCAGTTGGGCGAACGGTATGACGGTATGACCGACGGAATACCGTCTTACCGTCCGGTGGGGTGGCGGAGTGTGGTGGTACCGTCGGGGGTGGTGGTGTGTGGTGTGGTACCGTCGGGTTGAGGGGTGGGGCGGCTGGGGCCCCGCGACAGCGGCTCCGCCACGATGCCCACGGCGTAGGCTACCCTTCCCTCGTCCGCGACGAGGGTATAGGAACGGGCGGCGCCCCCGCCCCCGCCCTCGCCCTCGCCCTCGCCCTCGCCCTCCAAGGGCGACGTCGACAGGACCTCCACGCCGCCGAAGTGCCGATACAGCTCCTTCCCGTCACCGTCATCGATCGCCAGCATCAGCGAGACCGCGTCGATCGTGCCAAACAACTCGCTCCCAAACCCATCGCCCTGGAATGTGGCCCTGAACTCGCCGAGGATGCGCGCACCACGCCCGGTAACCGATTGGCTCGTTCCGTCCCACTTGGCCACGCCGTCGTCCACCACCGCCTCGACGATTTGCAGTTCGGTGTACAACAGCACATCCGTCCCGAATCGCCCTCGTAGCTCACGCAACAGTTCTCTTCTCGCAACCTCGAATTTCACCTCGCTCCGCTCGCCGGTAATCGGGTCGAAGAATCCGCCGAGCTGCCGCAGAATACGATCCCAAATGCTGGAGTACTCGGCGGCCGCCACGACCTGGATGCCGGCCGAGTCCAGCTTGGCTTTGACAAGCGAATCGATGCGTTGGGACGCCGCCGTGGACACGTGTAGCTCATCGGGGTGAGTCAGAGGCGTGGCCACGACCACCTCGATCGCCTCTCGCACCTGGGCCTCAGGAGCGACGAAAGGATCGTACCTCGGCTCAGGTTGCGCACACGCAACGACGACGGCCGCGACGCTTGCGGTAATCCGTGGGAGTGTCATCAAACCGTGGTACCGGATCCGGCCCGCGTGGTTCCTTCTCTAGGGGTTTGGGAACTCCGGACGCCAATCGTTATCGGCCGAGCCCGCCGTCATTGGGGAGTCGGCACCGCCGGTTCGCGAGGGCTGATCTCACCGCGCGAGAGGAGGCGCTCGGCAAAATCGACTCGCTCGTGGAGATCTGTGAACTCATCGCGCATCATGCGCACTTGTTCGTGAAGCGCGTCAACGGTGTCGGTGAGTCGCTCGACCTCCTCGCGATCCTTCTCGACGCGGTTCTGGGTGGACGACTCGTGCAGGCGCGCCGTCAGCCGCATTTTCATCCCAATCAGCACCATGGTCCCGACGCTGATGATTCCCAGGATGGGTCCCAATGCTTCTATCAAGTGCGGTGGCATGATTTCTCCTCAGCAAAACACGTCGGATCGAAGGCTGCTGGCCGTACGTTCACGACCCACTCGAAGTTTCGCGCCGGAGCCGTGCTCTAGACCGACGCTTTCTTAGGATAGTCGATACGAACGTCGCTCGCAGGAGTTTTGCCCAGCTTGGCCCAGGTTTTCATGTCGAATAGGAACTCGGCCACTCCGCAAGTCGGCAGGTTGTCCAACGACGTCTCGGACAGCCGGTTGACGAGACCCGTCACGGCAGGGTTATGCCCGAACACCATGACGCTCCCAACCTTGTCGTCGGTTTCTCGGATGAGGTCAAGCAGGTCGGAAGCCGCCGCCTCATAGACTCGCACGTCCAAGGCGATATAATCGGCCGGATACCCGATCACGCCCGTGATGACTTGGGCTGTTGTCAGGGCCCGCAACGCGGGACTGGAAAGCACGAGGTCGGGGAGAACGCCACGCGCGGCCAAACGCCGCCCCATTTCGGGTGCGTCCCTCTCACCACGCGCGTTGAGTGGACGATCGTGATCCACCATTCCCGGATGCTTCCAGCTCGACTTCGCGTGTCTGACGATGGTGAGTTGTTTCAACGGCCCCTGCCCCCTGCTGTGATGGACTGCGTAGTTTAATAGGCAGAGCAAGCCCGCTCGTCAAATAATCAAGCCGGCTCGGGCCGTGGACCAGCACGCGATGCGGCCCAGCTCGACACGGCCGAACAGACTCGACGCGCGCTCCCACTCCTCCTCGCGGCGATGATTACGAGCGGTACCCCTGGTGCAACTCGCGGAGGACAGCTACCAAGTTGGCAGCGCACCTATTGCGTCCATCACAGTTAATAGACTGTCGTAAAACGGCTTAGCATGCATCCTCACAACCGGCTCATCGCTCGGACTTGTCGGACGACAAGCTACCTGGGCGCAACCGATCGAGGTAGGCGGCGGGGTCCTCAACACTCCGGCACGAACGCCCCCCGCAGCTTCGAGACGCACGAATGACCGGCTCGCGCCCGCGGAACGTGACTCTACTGGCGATCGCATTCGAGGGTGGACTCGTGCTATTTGCATGGGGTCTGGGCCGCGTCACCGGGTTTCCCATCACGTCGCAAATGCATGTGTCGTGGGCGGCGATCGGGATGGCGGTCGGCGAGACACTCCCTTTGCTGCTTCTGGCGTGGTGGTCTCTCCACACCCGCTGGACGCCGGTAGCGCAGTTCGTCGAGACGGTGCGTAAGGCGGTCGTCCCCATCTTCGCCGGTACCCCGGTCTACGCGCTGGCTCTGGTGTCGTTCCTCGCGGGAGTAGGAGAGGAGGCGTTGTTTCGGGGAGTGTTGTTGAGCGTCGCGGCAAAATGGCTCGGCGGGTTCGGCGCCCTCGTGGCCACGAGCGTGCTCTTCGGTCTGGCCCACATCGTCACGCCGGGTTACGCCGTGGTGGCCGGACTGGTCGGCGCGTATCTGGGTGGGCTGGCGCTGCTTCACCAAAACATTCTGGTCCCGATGTTGGTGCACGCGCTCTACGATTTCGTTGCGCTGGCCTATTTGTTGCCGCTCGTTGGCCGGACCGGCGTCGGCAAAGGACCTAGTTGACGAATCAGGATGGCATGCGCCGGCAATCGCGCAGCGCGCGCCGTAGCTTGCCCTCGTTATTGATCACTTCGTAGAAATCGTCGTAGTACTCGAGCATCCGCTCCAGGCGTTCCGGATCGAGGTTTGCCTGCCCCCGGTACAACGCGTAGATCGCTTCCCGATGCTCGTTGAACGTTGCGACCGTTTGGGCAAGATCCGCCTGGGGCCTGCAAATCCCCCGGTACAAACGCTGGCGCACGTTCCGCAATCCAAGCCGTTCGTCGGGGCTCGCGTATCGGGTGGACACCACGCCTGATTGATCGAAGTCGTAGGGGACGGAAAATACCGGTCCGGCCATCGCGCCGACGGCCTTGGTGTTGTGACAACACTCCGGCTCACCGCGCGGCGCCCTAAAAGCCGACCAATCGGTGTTGCCAATCATGTACTGGAATATTTCGACCAGATCGAGTTGGTTTGCGTCGAAGTGCACGGGGTCGATGACCGGTATCTGCAACACTTCCCACCCGTTTCGCTCCGCCATCCTGTCCTTGTGTTCGATGAGAAACGCGAACTTGGTCAGCGGGTCTCTGCTCTCTTCGAGATCCACGTACGTGATACGCACCAATCTGACTCGGAAGCTCAGATCACTCAGGATGTTAAAGACACGGTACACCAGGTATTCCTGCAGCACGTATTGCTCGTACTCATCGCGGTCGTCCCGACAGTGCGTCACCAGCTTGACCTTGTCCTGGCCGGCGAAAATCGTCTGCATCACCTTGGACTTGGGAAAATCGAATCTGAGCGGCGGAAAGCGACAGATGCGGGGGTCGAGCCGCCGGCGTCCACGCGTACTCAGGTCCAAATCGACCCGCACGGCCTCGCCCGCGGCATCGACGTAGGAAATCACCGCTGGGTACTCGGTGCTCTTCTGCCTGCGGTCCTTGAACACCGACTCGAGCGGCCCCTCCAGAGTCAGTTCGAGAACATCGTGGGAGTCGAACAGCGGTGCCACATCGCGCGGATCTCCGAGCCGCACCGCTGCACTGTTCTGGGCCGCGGCCGGTACCGCGCTCAGGACCGCCGCAACGACCGTTACGGCAATGAAAGCTTTCCTATCCCTTGCAAAGCGCCGGTTCCAGTCTCGGAATTCATCCATACGTGTGCGCAGCGCCGGTTTTCATCAGTTGGCTCACGGTCATCCTCAGTCCGGTGGATCCGACAGCACTACGGTCAAAGAAACCATGTGTTTCATCGAGACTAGCCCTGCTGCTGTAGACGCATAGGTTCCCCCTTGCCCGCCCCAAGAAAGTGACCGGCAAGCTCCATGAACCTCACTATTCAGGCTCTCGTCGCAGTGGCCCCCATCGTGCTGGCGGGGGTGCTGCTCATAGCACTGCGCGTCGCGGCAAAAGTTGCAATGCCTGTCGTGTATTTCGCGGCGGTGCTCTTGGCCTGGGCCGTGTGGCGGGTCGACCTGCTCCATATCGCGGCCGCGTCGATTCAGGGCATGTTCATCACGGTCGACATACTCCTGATCATCTTCGGGGCGATACTGCTGCTCAAGACCCTTGAGCGCTCGGGAGCGATGGCGGCCATCAGAGCCAGCTTTGGCAATGTCAGCCAGGATCGCCGTGTGCAGGTCGTGATCGTCGCATGGCTATTCGGTTCGTTCATCGAGGGTGCCTCGGGGTTCGGCACCCCGGCGGCCATCGCAGCCCCGCTCATGGTCGCCTTGGGGTTTCCGGCCATGGCGGCCGTGATGCTGGGCATGATGATCCAGAGTACCGCGGTCACGTTCGGCGCCGTGGGCACGCCGATCATGATCGGCGTCACCGACGGTCTGGCCAGCCCCGAGGTGACGGCGCAATTGAACGCCGCGGGACTCACATTCGAGCAACACCGCCAGACCATCACGACCTACGTCGTGTTGCTGCACGCCATTACCGGCACGGCAATGCCGACGTTGATGGTCGTCATGATGACCCGCTTCTACGGCAGCGCCAAATCTTGGACCGAAGGTCTCAGCATCCTTCCGTTCACCGTGTTCGGCGGGCTCGCCTTCACCGTTCCCTATTTCCTCACGGGAGTGTTCCTCGGCCCCGAGTTCCCCTCGCTGTTCGGCGCCGCCGTAGGGCTTGCCGTCGTCACGATCGCCGCCAAGCGCGGATTCCTGATTCCGAACGATCACTGGGATTTTCCGGATGCGAAGGGATGGCCCCCCGACTGGCGCGGCACCGTCCGGATCGACACCACCACTCCCGAACCCGCGAAGCAGATTTCCACCTTGGCGGCCTGGCTGCCGTACGGTCTCCTGGCGGTGCTGCTGGCGCTCACCCGGATGCGGCAGCTACCGATTGGGCGGGCGTTGCAGTCGGTCCGATTGGCGTGGACCGATATCCTCGGGACAGGGATCACCGCCAGCACCACACCACTGTACTTACCGGCCACGATCTTGTTCGTGGTGGTGGCGGTTACTTGGGGACTGCACCGCATGGACCGCCGGCAGATCCTGGGTTCCCTTCGCGAGTCGAGTGGGATGATGATCGGCGCGGGTTTCGTGCTGGTCTTCACGGTGCCCATGGTCCGCGTGTACATCAACTCCGGTGTGAACAACTACGCCTTTGCCGGTGGTGAGGCGTTGCCGTCGATGCCCATCGCCATGGCTACCTGGGTCGCGAACAACGTGGGTGCCGTGTGGCCGCTGTTCGCCCCCACGATCGGCGCCCTCGGTGCGTTCATCGCGGGCAGCAACACCGTCAGCAACTTGATGTTCAGCTTGTTTCAGCACGGGGTCGCGACGCAACTCGCCATCAGCACCGCTCTCGTGGTGGCACTCCAGGCCGTGGGGGCGGCCGCCGGCAACATGATCGCCATCCACAACGTCGTGGCGGCATCGGCAACCGTTGGGCTACTCGGCCAAGAGGGCGCCACCCTGCGGAAAACGATCCTGCCCACCATCTACTATCTCGCCGTAGTGGGCCTGATCGGTTTGATCCTCATGTATGTGATCGGCGTGCCGGCGCCGTTGGTGGGGGGTTGAGCCGTGAGCGAGTCGTGCGTCGAGGAAGTGGCATGGCCGTGAGCAAGCAGGCCGACAGCTAGCCACCACCGCCCATC
>JADFPO010000028.1 GCA_022562295.1 Gemmatimonadota bacterium | reverse complement strand
CGCCATTCCACCGCTCACCCCGGCGGGCCCACACCACACCACTCCGCATCCGACGGTCAGATGGTATGCCTCGCACTCCAGTCCTACCGTCCGCCCGCCTGCCCGCCTGCCCGCCTGCCCGCCTGCCCGCCTGTCCGCCTAATCGTTGTGGCTGCGCTCGTACTCTATCTGGGTGTGCATCCGCTCTTTCCCCTGGGCGGCGTCCCGCTTTTTGGCGGCTCTGAGGGCCGCGGCTCGTGTGCTGGAGGACTGAACCGTGGGGAGGGACAGAAGCCGCTCGAGATCTTGCGCCTTACAGGACGGGCAAGCGGGCGTTTTGTTGTTGCGGACCAACGCCTCGAACTGGTTACCGCACGCATTGCACGAGTATTCGTAGATGGGCATGATTTGCGTCTCGAAAGCGATGACGCTGTCAATCTAGCTCCCCGGCCCAGCCTACGCCCACCCGACGGTACCGCCCCACTCCACCCCGCACCCGACGGGCCCCCACCGCCGCCCCGCCCAGCCCGACGGTCCCACTTCCCTCACTAACCCTTCCCGACGGTCGAGGCGTCGGTCCGTCCTCGACCGTCCTTGATCGTCCTTGACCGTCTTCGATCGTCCTGTCTTCCGCCCATCTGCCCGCCTGCCCGTCTGCCCGCCTTACGGCCCCGGCACCCCCACCGCGAGGGCGAACCGGCCCGTGTCGTACGACGAGAGCTGCCAGGTGAACCACACCGTGAAGTTGAACGGCGCGATCATCGGTGTCAGGTTGCCGATGCCGAAGCCGAGTTCGCTGTAGGCGGTGGGTGCGGTGCGAATGGCGGCATCCCCGGGATTCGCCGTGTGGTTCACGAAGTCCGTCCAGAACGCCCCACCGTGCACGCTCACGGTGAACGGCGCGCTCCGCAGCAGCGGTATCCGGCTCCGACGGAATAGTTGCTGGTCGAAGTCGTGACTCAGGTAGAACATGGCGGCGCGGTTTCCTGAGAAATTCCGCTCGTCCATCGTATTGAAACCGGCGGGCTGAAAGAACACCCCGTTGCCGAAATCGACCGTGAAGTACCGCTGTGTGGGAAGACGTCCGGCCGATGTCCCGGCAACCGCGTCGATGGTGGTCAAACCCATGTTGAGCGTGCGTTGCCTCCGGTGCAGCCTGACGGCAAGCCTGCGAAAGTCAAAGTCGTTCGTGATGAACGAGGGCGAGGCGTACTCGGCGCCAAGTGTGATCCGGGTATAGATCAGTGTGTTGAAGCGGAAATCGCGTCCCTTGCGCTTGAGGAGTGGGCGCGAATCATATGTGACGCTCGCCGAAATCGAGCGAAGCCGCCCGTCCACAATGGTTGGGTTGGCCCGTTGCAGTTTGTCGTTGTCCAGCAGGGAGAAGTCGGATACGACCGGTACTGAGGACTGATCGAAGTCGCTGTACTGAACCCGGAGCTGGGTGAAGTCCACCAGCTTCGTCGAGAGCGTGACGCCGAACCCGCGTTGGGAGTAATAATCGAGCGGGTCCACCTTGGCGAATAGGGCGAGATTGGTGGAGTTGCGGGTGCCAGAAACCATCGCGGGGCGCTGCACGATTTCGTCGCTGAAAAATCCTCCGACCCACAGCCTGCGGTGTTCGACCAGACGATGTTGCGCGCCAAAGCGGTATTGCCACTCGTCGCTTCCAAGGTCGTACCCCGTCTTGGTGCGGAGAATCCAGTCTGGCGACACGTCGCGCCATGTGGCTCCGGCTCCCACATACGCGCCCTCGACGCGGTTGAAGTGGAAGAAATCGGCCGTATTGCTCAACGCCAGTGTCGCCACTCCGGAGAGCAGCTTGGTGCCGATTGGGATGTTGTTTTCGAGAGAGTCGATTCGCCCGTAGGCCGCCTGCTCCGTTTCGGTCAACACCAGGGTTCGCCCGGCCTCCCACTCTTCCGGGTCGGCGTCATCGGCGTTTTCGTCCACCACGACGAGATATTCCCTGAGATTTGGGGGCGGCTGCCCCTCGTCGAAACGGTAGTCGTGGAGTGACGCGGTGTGTTCGAAGGAGAGGTGTTCGGGAAACCCGGGTATGGGGATGCCGATGTGGACTTCGCCGGAGAAGCGAATCTCGTCGGGCATCCAGTAGCCGTCGCCCATGTCCTTCATGCGCTGTCGGTACCGCAGGTTGTCGAGGAAGTCGAGTCTCACCGCGTCGTTTGCCCCGACATCGATCGCCAGCACATCGAATGTCGAGTCGGCGATATCGATCATTCCCACAAAGAGCGGTATGGCTTCCGACTTCGGCTGGATCGACAGGCGAAATACGGTTCGGTTGTCTACGATCAGTGTATCCAGCAACCGGTAGTGGTAGTGTTTCAGGGCGTCGTCGGCTGTAGGCGAGACGACCGAATACTTCTGAAGATCGATACGGTTCGTGTTGAAGTTCACGATCTGGCCGACCGAGACGAGGTTGTTCTCGGCGTTGAGGTTGCTCGACTGCTGCCGCGCCGTGATGATTTCCTGGTAACGGTCGGGTTGCTCCCAGTACGCGGTTGTCTGCGACTCCGTGATGAGTACAATGGACTCCGTGGAATCTTCGTCCTTGTTCAGGTCTCGGATGACGAACTTCACGTACGCGTCGTAGCGGTAGTCGTGGATACGTGAGAGAAGATCCTGTTTTCGGGCGATGGCCTGCCGGATGATTCGCGTTCCCGGCCCGTCCCCCTCAGCCGTGACGGTGATGGTCTCCAGCTCGATCGGGATGGGGATGAGGAAGACGATCGAGAGCGTCGAATCCCCTGCGACGAACACGCGGACGGACGCCATTCGAAAGCCGATCTTGCGGAACTGCAGTTCCCACTCCCCTGGGCTCAGAGTCAGGCGGAATTGACCTTGCCGGTTTGTCAGCGTGGAGATGTTGCTGCCGGCCACGCTCACCACTGCGAATCGTACCGGCTTGCTCGAAACGGTGTCGAGCACGGTTCCCTCGATCACCGGCCGGTCGACCGCCTGGCGGGCGACCACGGACTGCGGCCCTGAGGCCATGGCCGTCACAATGGCCAGAACGCTGGCGAGTCTTTTCACATGCACCGTATGCCGGGGTCCTTCGAAGGCAGTGTCGGTTGGGGGACTGCGATCTGAATACTAAAGGTTATATGTCAGTCGAGGGAAAAAGGTTTCGCAGCTTTCAGGTGGTGGGGGTGAGCCGGCCAGCTTTCGGCGGCGGGTACTCGACGTCCAAACACCAGCGGGGAACCGCGGATGACGCTGATGGGACGGACAGCAGCGGATCCCACCCCCCACCTCCACACCAAACAAAGTATTTGATCCGTGTTCACCCGCATCCTCCGCGTCATCCGCGGTCTCCTGAATAACGACGGGACCCACGGCGGCCGGAGCTGAACGGGGAATGTGAAATCGCCGATCAACGAGTCTTGGCACAGCCTAAGAGTCAGATGTCTGGGGTCGGGATTCCATTGGGTCCTCGACGTCTTCGACCGCTCACCCCGGCACCAATCTCCGCGTCGGGTACCAAACAGCGGCCATGGTAATATCTTGTGCCGGGCAGGGACCATTGGACCGTTCTCACCTGGACCCACTTCATGGATAAGACACGCGCAGTGAAGCGTCCTCCGAAATACCTGCTGGCGGCAGCGGTGGCCTCGCTTTTGGGTGGATTACCTCGACCGGCTGCTGTCAACCAGAGCCCGCAAGACCAGCTCAGCGGTCTGGAATTGGTTTTCGAGATCGGCCCCGTGCTCCAGGATCGGAACGGCGATGGCGACATCGATTTCGTCGCCGCACGGTTGGTTCTCGGCCAGCCAGCCAGCGACGGTGACGTGGCCGCCGCGGCCAACGTTGCGGCCCGCCTGGGCTTCGAAACTTCGGCCATGAACCTGCCGTTGACTACCGCCACCGACGGGATCCCGATTGCGATCGGACAAGGGGGCTTGGCGCGTTTGGGAATTGACTGGCAGGCCTTGGGTGTCGATCTCGAGCCGGGGGTTGGCGTCGTGGCCTTGGTAGACGGTGCCGTCGCCATCGCCGGTGGGGACGAGGCGGGGACGGCGGCAGCCGCGACCGCGTTCAGCGCCCGGACGCCGTATCTCTGGAGTACCGAGGGGCCGACCCTGAGTGATGTGGTCGAAGGCGTCGAGCGTGTGCTCGCGGCAGACGACATCGCGAGCGACGGTATCCACGTCGCCCGATTCGTGGTAGAGGCACCGCGTGCCGGTTTGCGACGCCTCGACGTGCAAGTGCACGTTGCTCCCGCCGCCCTCGAGCGAGCGGAGACGGCATTACGCGATGCAGCGGAGAAAGCGGAGATCCCTCCCGCGGACGAGGATTCCACCGACGCAGAATCGGAGAACCTCACAGAAGCTGAGCAGCAGGAGGTTCTGTCACTCCGATTCGATGGTCTGCGTTTACTGCGCATCTACCTCTCGGCGCCGCCTGCCGAGCCCGTCATCATCCACGTCGTGGGTTCGGACGAGGAGCCCAGCCGTGCCTCGGGTCGCCGGCCGGACGGCGGCAACAAGGCGGATATGGATTTGTCGAATCTGTACACGACGTCGGGGTTCCTTGGCGATTCCGATAAGGATCTCATTCCCGATCGTGTCGATGTCATGTTGAGCGCGGCGAGTGACTCGTCGGGTGTCACGGCCGACTTGGCCGCGCGTCTTGCCCTCGAGGCAACTGGCGTCGCAATTCCCATAGCGGTGCGCCCGGACGAGATCGACGATCCGGAACAGTTTCCTCCGCTCGTGCTCATCGGCGGCAGCCACCCGCTGGTCCGGCAGCTCGTAGAGGAGGAAAAGCTCTCGATTCCAGACCTAGAGCCGGGACAGGGGTTCATTCGGGTGGTGCCCGATGCGTTCGGCGAAAAAACGGCCATGGTCATTGTCGGCGCCGACAACGCCGGCTTGACGCGTGCCGTGCGCCAAGTCGCCGAGCGGTTTCCACACGTCTGGGAACGTGGCAAAGACCGGACCACAACCGAGGACGTCGAGTATGACTTATGGAGGGCCCTCGCCGGTCGCTCTCCCGTCGGCCAGGCGGCAACGGCGCTCTATAAGCTGGGCAAAATCGTCGATGGGCTGGCCGGGAAAGATCTCGAGTCCGTTGAAGTCAGTATCTATGTCGAGAAGGCGGACGATGGATTGGCTGATTATGTCCGTGATTACTTGGGAGATGCGTTAACGACCGATCGGCTCGAGGTAGTGGTTGGGAACATCGACGTGCAGAACGCCGAGTTGCTGATCGATGAGGAGTTCGATATCCCATCGGAGGTCGACGAGTTCTGGAGGGTATTCCGACGGGATGTTCTTCCGCGCGTGCGGCGTGGCGAGCGCGTAGTCATCCAAGCGCTGTTGAGTGAGCCTCCGGAGGTCCGGTCCCAAATCGAGCGGCAAGCGAGGGACGAGTTGCTCTCGGCTGGCGCCGCGGCGGCGGCGACATCCGTCACCGTGCTGTCAGCTTACAAGCAGGGATACAGCTGGCTGTACGACTCCGTTCGACCGGCCCTGCACGGGAAGCCCGTGGACCGACTCACGATTCGCTTTGCCGAGGTTGGTCCGCCGGAGGGCTGGCCGCAGCAGGCGATGTACACACCGACGCGTTGGCTGCTGGAGATCTTCCCCATCGACGAGGTGCTGGCTCGAGAACTTGGCTTGGATCTCGAACAGATCCAATTTGAGAAGATGCCGATCGGCGCACCGGCATACGAGGTGATTGCAACGTCGCCGGGTGGCGATGAGTTGTACCGGGAAACGTTCGATCCAAAATACGTTCTGCGGCCCTATTTCGACCGGTTTCCCGACTATGAGATGGTCCGTGTTACGACCGGCTGGATCACGGCCCACATCGGCTCGGAAGCGATCGTGGATCAACGGATCGTGACGGACCTCGAGCGTTTTTGGGATCACTTCCAAGGCAAGACGCTGATGCAGGTGTACGACTATGTGATGCGCATCAGTGACGGGAAGCCACGAGCCTCCGATGCGCCGCACTTCGGTGAGTTACGCATCGATGTCTCGCTCAGCGAACCGGACTATCGCGTCGGTGTCGACAACGAGCAGGTCGCGTCGATGGAGGCGTTGCACGAGGAGATCTATTTTGCGACGCTGCACTTCTTCGACTTATTGGGAAGGTTCGCACGGGGGCAGGCGCTCAATTATCCGGGACGCGTCATCCCGATCGTCCGTCCCAAATCGGACGGCTCGGCCGGCCACGCCAGAATCACGTTCACCGGTTTCGGCGCAGCCGGACCAACGGTGTCCGTGACTTATCGAGAGCGGGGGCAGCGGGAAACGAAGGTGCGTCGGGACATCGTGCCGGTTGCGCTCGAGAAACCCAAAGCCGTTGGGGCGCTGGTTCGAGCCGGCCGTCCGGGCCTCGAACAACTGTATTTCCAACTCAAGGTGGATTTCGAGACGGATCGGCGCGATGAGTTCGTGCTCCGCACAAGCGCTCGAAACGTGGACAGCCGGATGGTATGGGGTGAGCAGGTCACGGGAGTGATGATGTTCGCGTACAATCTCCGCGATAAGGGGATGTACCGTGAGGATCTCGCGTACCACGACCTCGGATGGATTGAGGTCGCCGAATTTTGGGGACACAAATTCGATCCGGACTCCCAGCACGTCGTGAGGCTACCGGCAAACGGGTCGCCGGCCGCATTTCCCAACATCGATGAACTCCTCCCCGCCGACGACGGATGGCGAAACGGGGAGTTGGTGCAATGGGAGACTCCCATTCCTCCTCCTGAGGCTGCGGAGATCCTCGCCAAGATGTCCACCTATCCACAGGCCACCGTCTATCAGGTGGGCGAGAGTTACCTGGGGAAGAAGATCTGGGCCATGGATCTCATGCCGCCCGTTGACGCGTCACACTGGTCGCAAGCGAAGGCCTCCACCTTGAAGCCGACCGTCATCTACTCGGCGCGCCAGCATGCCAACGAAGTCTCCTCGACGAGCCACGTATTGAAATTGGCGGAGCTGTTGCTGACCGATCCCGCCTTCGCGGACGCCCTCAACAAAGTCAACGTGGTGATTCACCCGATTACCAATCCGGATGGCGCACAGCTGGCGTACGATCTGTATCGAATCACGCCGGATCACATGCTGCACGCTGGATATCTGGGATCGCTGGGCGTCGACGTGTCGGCCGGACAGGGAGACGACGACCCGATCTATCCCGAAACGAAAGTGCGTCCCAAGCTGTGGAATACCTGGCTACCAGACCTTTTTCTCAATCCACATGGGTACCCTTCCCACGAGTGGGTGCAGATTTTCTCGGAGTATGCCGGCTGGGTGCGCAATCGCGCCACACAATCTCGCAGTTGGTGGGGTATGCGCGGATGGTTCATGCCCAGCTTCAACTATGTGGACAGTCCCGACTTTCCGGATCACAAGGCGGCGGCGTTCGAGATCCGCGACCGGATCACCGAGAAGATCAACGCGATCGAAGGCATCCGGGCCCTCAACCGGCGTGCGTACGACCGCTACCGCCGCTACGCGTTTGCGTGGGACTCCGAGAACTTCAAGATGGATTTCTCCGACTCGGTCTTGATCTACACGGCCATCAAGGGCTCCGATGGGAGTGGTAGCCGCCCGATGTCCAACCCGAGGGTCACGATTTGGTCCGGCACCACGGAGGCGCCCGACGAGACGGCCCATGGGGAGTGGTTGCAGCTCGTCGCGTCAGCCGGTTTGGAGTGGGACAAGGCCCTGCTCGAATATCTGTTGGAAGGCAATCACGAAGTAAACCGCACAGAGAAGGAGTTCGCCGGGGGAGTGAGCTTCAAGATTCACCGGCCCAGACCGGCAAAGCCCGCGGACCCGGAAAAAGGTGAGTGAATGACGGTTACCGCGCCCGCAACGGGCGAATTTCTGAAGACTCTCGGCATCGAGGACAACAATCGCGGTGGGTTTGCCGGGGAGTGGTTGGGTTCAGGTCCAGAGTTGGAAGTGATCACGCCGATCGATGGTTCGCTGATTGCGACCGTCACCCAGGTTACGGAGGCGGAATACGATCATGTCGCTGAACGGGCACACGAGGCGTTCTTGACGTGGCGCCAGTTGCCGGCTCCGAAGCGGGGCGAGGTCGTACGACAACTGGGGAACCGATTGCGCGAAGTGAAAACGGAGCTTGGCGCGCTTGTCACACTGGAGATGGGCAAGATCATCGCCGAGGGCGAGGGGGAAGTACAGGAGATGATCGACATCTGCGACTTCGCGTGCGGGTTGTCGCGCCAGCTCTACGGCCTGACAATGCACTCGGAACGGCCCGACCATCGTATGTACGAGCAGTGGCATCCGCTCGGTGTGGTCGGCGTGATCAGCGCGTTCAATTTTCCGGTCGCGGTGTGGAGCTGGAACGCCGCCATCGCTGCGGTTTGCGGGGACGCGACACTGTGGAAACCGGCGAGCAAGACACCGCTCACCGCCGTTGCCTGCATCAAGATCGCCGAACAGGTGTGCCGCGAGAACGACGTGGACCCGGCGATCTTCGCTCTCGCGGTTGGCAGCGGCTCGAGTGTGGGCGACCGGTTGCTGCACGACAGGCGCGTTCCGCTGGTGTCCGCGACCGGGAGTTGCCAGATGGGCTACCGTGTGGCCGAAGTAGTAGGCAAGCGGCTCGGGCGGACCATCCTCGAGCTTGGCGGCAACAACGCGATCATCGTGACACCTCACGCCAACTTCGATATCGCTCTTCCGGCCATCCTGTTCGGCGCCGTCGGTACGGCTGGCCAACGATGTACCAGCACGAGACGGATCATCGTGCACGAGTCGATCAGAGAGGAGCTGGCCGCGCGGCTCTGTGCGGCCTACGGCGACATCGCGATCGGCGACCCACGCAAGCCGGGCACCTTGATGGGGCCGCTCGTGACGCAAGATGCCGTCGACGACATGCAATCCGCCATTGCCCGTATTCGACAGGAGGGAGGCGAGATTCTCCACGGTGGCGAGCCGCTCGTAGGGGACGACTATCCCGGGGGGCATTATGTGACTCCGTGCATCGCTGCGGCGAGGAACGAGTTTGCGATCGTGCAAGAAGAAACGTTTGCACCTATCCTTTATATCATCGGGTACGGCGATGCGAATTCCTCAGCGCAAGACGCGGTTGACGATATCGAGCAGGCTGTGGCGCTTCACAACGGGGTCCCACAGGGATTGTCTTCCGCCATTTTCACCGAACACATGCGCGAAGCCGAGTATTTCCTTTCACACCGTGGGAGCGATTGCGGGATTGCGAACGTCAATATCGGAACGAGCGGCGCGGAGATAGGCGGTGCTTTTGGTGGCGAAAAGGAGACCGGAGGCGGCCGCGAGTCCGGCTCGGACGCGTGGAAGGCGTATATGCGCCGGCAGACCAATACGCTGAACTGGAGTACCGAGTTGCCGCTGGCCCAGGGGATCGAGTTCCGTCAGTAATGCCGCGGACGACGAGGGTTGCATGCGAACGACGCACATGCAGACGGTTTGCTGACGCCTTGAGCACCTAGTGCCAGGGGTGCGTCGCGTTGTCCTCGGCGCCGTCGTGTTGGTCCTGGCGTTGTCAGCGGCGTTTTGGTGGGGCTGGCAATTCCGTCGCGACCGCGCGCTCGCGCGATATCTGGAAGAGAGGGCGGCCTACACCGCGGCGTCCACAGAACTCACCGGGATGGTCCCACGGAGGTTGTCTGAGTCCTCTGGCGTGGCGGTGAGCCGTACATACCCGGGCGTTCTGTGGACGCACAACGACTCCGGGCACGATCCGGTCGTATACGCGATGAATCTGGGCGGACAAATCCTCGGCGCCTTCAGCGTACAGGGCGCGGAGTCGCGTGATTGGGAAGACATCAGCTTGGGCCGGTGTCCGGGTGTGTGGTCTTCCGAGTCCGATTGCCTGTACATCGGTGATATCGGAGACAATCTACGCCGCCGATCCGTCTACAGCCTCTACATCATCCCCGAACCGAACCCGACCTCAGTCGAACCCACGGCCACGACCACCGTGGCCGAGGTCAGGCGCGTCGACTTTGTCTATCCGGACGAACGACACGACGCGGAGGCAATGGCCGTTTCGCCCGATGGGAACGTGACAATCGTGACGAAGGGTCGCAATGGACGCACTCAAGTGTTTGTGATCCATCATGCCGTCGTGGAGCAGGCAATTCGGCAGAACCGCGCGATTACTCCGGAGTCACGGGGGACACTTGCCATCGACCCGGTTCCGCTGATCGGCAAAGTCGTGACCGGCGCTGCCTTCTCACCGTCAGGCCGGATCTTGGCGGTGCGCACGTACACCGAAATCTATCTGTACACGGTGGGGGAAGACGGCGAGCTGCTGCCACCGGCGGTCCCCTGTTTCGTCGGGATCATCGAACCGGGGGGAGAAGCAGTGGACTTCCTGGACGAGGAGACACTGGTGCTGACCAGCGAGTGGTCGCGCGGCCAGCAAGGCACGATTTACCGGGTGCGGTGCTGAGGAGCAGATACCCGCGCGGTGAAGAGGTGTCGGGTGTCGGGGATCAGGCGCGTGACTCACAAATGCGATTCAACCCCTAACACCTGAAACCTGATACCGATGTTACCTATCCCCTATCCCCTATCCCCTGTCCCCTCCGTCCCCTACTCCTGCTGCAGCGCTACGACCGGTTCGATCTTCGTCGCACGCCGTGCCGGGATTACGCAGGCTACCAACGCCACACTCACCAGCATGGCGCTCACGGAGACCATGGGTGCTGCGGTGATGCCGCCGGTGCCAGAGATGTCACCAAATTGAAACATGCGTGAAATGAAACGGACCGCCAACGCGGCCGTGGGAATCCCCAACAACAGCCCGAAGCCCGCGAGCGTTGCCCCCTGGCGAGTGACCTTCATGAGCACCTGAGCAGGCTTGGCGCCGAGCGCCATGCGAATGCCGATTTCTTTCGTCTGCTGCGAGACGGCGTATGCCATGACCCCATAGATGCCGATGGCCGCGAGCGACAGAGCGAGGGAGCCGACGACGAAGAGGATCTGGGTCAACAGATTTGGACCGGCCAGGGTCGTCGTCATGTGCTCGTGCATGGTCTGGATTGCGTTGATGGGCTGATCTGGATCCACATTCCACACCGCGGTCTGCGCCGGCCCGGCCAGGGAGTAGGGATCACCTGTGGCTCTGAGGGCGATCCACATGCCTCGTAACGGGCGTTGGGCCATGGGGAAATAGATCGCGGCGTCGAACGCCTGGAGGCCGGTCAGACGCCGCTGCGCGATGTCGCTAACTACGCCCACGATCTCGCGCGACTCGTCGAATATCGTAACGCGCTGGCCCACCGGATCGTTGCCATCAAAGAACAGATCGACCATGCGCTGATTCACCAAGACCACCGGCGCGGCCCCCTCGCGATCGGCCTCGGTGAATTGACGGCCGCGCTGCAACGCGATCTCCATCGTGGTGAAATAATCGGAATTCACGCTGAGCCACGATGTGGATGGTTCTTCGCCGGGCTCGACCTGGCGGCCGTCGATGGTGAAGTCAGTGGATGGGAGACGCCTGGTGCGCGGCAGCACGTTCATGATCGCGTAGGCGGGCGTGCCGGGGAGACCGCCCAGCTCACGCTCCAACTGCGTGACGAACGAACGAATCGCGTCATCCTCGTCGTACTTGTGCTCGGGGAGTGCTACTTGCATGGTGAGCAGGTTGTCGGCGTCAAAACCGAGGTCCACCGACAGGCTGCGCTGGAACAAGTCGGCGAGCACGCCGGCTCCGATCAAGATGGTCAACGCCATGGCGAACTCGACCATGACGAACATGTCGCGAATCCGCCGCTTCTTGCGGCTTGCCGACCCGCCTCTGACACCGTCGATCAGCGGCCCACGCATGCCACCTCCCACTGCCTGAGCTGCCGGCGCGATACCGAAGGTGAGGCCGGCAAACACCGAAAGGGCGAGGCTGAAGGCAACGACCGTCGTGTCGAGCGTCGGGACGAAGCTGACTGGAACTTCGGGCGGGAACACCTGCGCCAAGAAGGCGACTCCCCAAATGGAAAGCACCGTTCCCAGCGAACCGGCAATCAACGCCAGCACCACCGCCTCGGTCAGCAATTGTCTCACGATGCGGCCCTTGCCTGCCCCAAGCGCCATTCTAACGGCAATCTCCTTTTGCCGTGAGTCGGTCTTGGCCAGCAGCAGATTTGCGATGTTTACGCACGCGATGAGTAGCACGAGGAACACGACCGTCATCAGGATCTGAACCAGCCCGCGGTCGGTGTCGCCGGGAAACTGTTCCTTCAGCGTTTCGACGTTCACTCCCCACCCCTCGTTCGTTTCGGGGTATTGCTCCTCGAGACGTGACGCGATCGACGTCATTTCGTTCTGTGCCTGGTCTGGCGTGACGCCGCCCCGCAACCGTCCTGTGACGACCAATGTGTGTACGGTACGATCCGTGCGTCTCGACTCGAAGGTGTCTGCAACCCATATCTTCACGGAACCGACCAGGAAGTCGAATGTCTCGGGCATCACGCCGACGATCGTGTAGGCCTGCCCGTCGAGCGTCATCGTCTGATTCAACACGGCGTTGTCACCAGCGAAACGGTCCCTCCACAGCGATTCACCAATCACGGCCACCGGAGCGTCTTCCGGTCCACCCTCGTCCGCGCGGAAGGTCCTTCCGATCAGTGGCTCGGCGGCGAGCACGCGAAGGAAGTCCGGAGTGACATGCGAGACCCGAAGCTGTTCGGGGCGTTCCATGCCGGTGAGATTGGCCGACGAAAACTCAGCAGCGATGAGTGCCTCGAACGAATTCGATTGTTCCCGCCAGTCGAAATAGTTCGCGACAGTGGCCCCATCCGAGTCATCTGAGTCGTTGCGATCGTTCTCCCACACCATCACGAGCCGTTCGGCGTCGGGGTAGGGGAGCGGCCGCAACAGCCAGGAGTTCAGCACGCTGAAAATGCTCGTGTTGGCTGCCACTGCGATCGCTAGAGACAGCACGGCGATACCAGTCACCACGGGTGTCTTCACGATCATGCGAATGGAGTAGATCAGATCCTGGCGCAGTGTGTTGATCACTTCTCGGTTCCTCTGGGGAGCGGGTAGACGGACACGCCGCCTCCTGGTGTGGGGTCCAAAGATGACTTCGCGGTGTTCGCGGCCGGCGGTCGCGAGCAAGCCGGCCAATTCGTGAAGCACGAAAGCCGCCACAGCGGCTGAGTTTCGGCGGCGAGCCATGCGATATTGATCGGCAAACGAGTCGCGAAGCTCGCCGGCGAACTCCCGCGCAAAACCTCGCGGCAGCACGATGCGCGCCGCTCCGGCAAAAAGTCGTACGGCGACCGGATGGGAGTTCACGGAGTCGGGGTCACGAACTGCTTGTCTCGAACCAGCTCGGCCAGACGCTGGATGCGGCGCGCCTCGCAGTGAGCCACCTTGCGTCCGAGATCGGTAATGCGGTAATAGCGTCGCCGCTCGTCGTTGGACTCGGGCGCCGGTCGGATGGCGCTCTTCTGGATCAACCGGTCTCGCATCATCCGTTTGATGGCGCCATAGAGCGTGCTGGTGCTGAGGTTCACTTCCCCGTCGGTATGCTGCCGGATGTCTCCGATCAGAGCGTAGCCATGCAGATCCCGGTCGCTCAGGGAGATGAGTATCTGGAACACAGGTATGGAAAGGGGCAGTAGGTCTTCGGCTTGCGAGTGGTTCGAGCTCGTCATCGTCTCGTGTCGGTCCTCGGCGTTTGCAGGTTGTCGCCTCGTGCGATGTATCCTACGAGGGAATAGTGACCAGGTTTCAACGGAGCACCGGCGCCGTGAGATGGGTCTTGGCGCTGGCGTTAAGCTTTGTGGTATATGAAGTTACGGCAGAGTTAAGCAGCCGTTCCGCGGGGCCTACCTTGCCACGGCCCGGTTCTCGAAGAACAACAAACCACCGCCGATTCCGCCGGAGAAGAGGTCGAGGTCTCCGTCTCCGTCGATATCGGCAAAGACGGGCGTCGCATATCCGCCGACGGTGAAAGTGAACGCCGGGTCGGGAACGAACTCCGCGGCCTGCGGTGTGCCCACGTTGCGGAAGAACTTCAGTTCGCCGGCCGCGGTGCCGACTACGAGGTCGAGATCGCCGTCTCGGTCGAGGTCGACCAGCGTGGGGAAACTCCGTCGCCCTACATCGATATCGTTGTAGCGGTCGGATACGAGAACGAAGTTCGGGGATTGTGGCGTTCCGTCGTTGCGGTAGTAGTTGAGTGTGCCGGAGGCCTCGCCCACGAAGAGATCGAGATCGCCGTCCCCATCGAGATCACCGAGGGTCGGCGTGCTGTTGCTGCCGCGCGTCAGGGAAACGAACGTCGAGTCTTCGAGGACGAACTCCGCTTCCGTCGTCGTGCCGGTGTTGCGCAGGAAGGCGACGTCGTTGCTCCACGATCCGAGCAGCATGTCCACATCGCCGTCGCCATCCAGATCACCAAACGTTGGTGCGTAATGATACGAGCCCGAAAGGTTCAGCGTGCCCGTCAACCGAAACGATGGATTGCGCGGCGTTCCCTGGTTCTCGAACCGGTACACCCGGGAGGTGCGGAGGTTCGCGGGGTCGATCTTGTTGCTGAGCAGAAGATCGAGATCGCCGTCGCCATCGAGGTCTACCAGAGCGGGAATGCTCTCACTGCCAATGTCGATTCCCGAGAGGTACCGCGCCGTGCGCTGGGTGAACGTCCCGTCGGCGTCTCCCTCGAAGAACAGCAGGTTGTCGGCTGCGGTCAGGTTCGGGTTGAAGGCGCCGCCGAGCACTCCGACTAGCAGGTCCAGGTCGCCGTCGCCGTCTACGTCGCCAAAGGTTGGCGCGTTGTATCCGCTGGTCTTCAGGGGTCTCTCGAGTGGGAATGCGACGGGCTCTCCGCGCAGCACGGGCGACGTGCACGACCCCCGGTTTTCGATGAAGAGCAACCCGGGCTCGAAGAAATCGCCCCAGAAAAGGTCTTGATCCCCATCGTGATCGACGTCTTCGAACGCTATCGTATTGGCCCCGTGCCGACTCCCGATCTGCGCGACGATCTCGATCCTCTCGAAGCGGTCCGCCACGAGTCTGAATCGGGGGACGCCGTTTTCGTCAGCGCCGCGCTCTTCGTATCGGCTGACCGTCCCATCGAGCCTACCCAGAAACAAGTCCAACATTCCGTCACAATCGATGTCCGTCACGTTGGGAATGTTCTGCCGATCCGAGAAAATGGCCTTGCCGGCGGGATCTCGCAGCGTATCAGCTGCGAGGGTGAACGACGGCTCGCCGGGCGTGCCATCGTTGCGGTAGTACCGGATATGACTGAACGGCTCCTCCGCCAGCAAATCGTAATCACCGTCATCGTCCATGTCGACGAAACGGTACCACTCTCCGACATCGAGCCCCTGGTAGTGATCGGTGCGCCAGACGAACTCGGTTGCATCGAGACCCGCGACGTGCTCGAAGAACATGATCTGCCCCGACCGCTCCTGAATGAAGAGATCCAGGTCGCCGTCGTGATCGATGTCGATGAGCTGCGGTCGCGGAACGTTCAGGCCGCCGAGTGTTGGGTGTGCGTAACGGTTGCCCGCTTCGTCCAGGACCTCAAACGGATTCACGACCCGAACGAGTTCCGGTGGGAAGGCCAGGCTCGGCGAGACGTTCGAACGATGCTCGGCGTCACCGGATCGGCATCCTGCGGCCAGCGCAAGCGCTAGCGAGTGGATTACGAAACGCTTGATACGCCGCGAGCCAGTCTTCTGAGAGAGTAGCGTTTCGTTCGTCATCCACATAGCCGTGTTGGTGGAGGCGCTGATCTGTTCGGAAACTGGAGGGCGCGCATCACGCTGTCCCAATAAACAAAGATAGCTCGCCAGCGCCTACAGCTGCAGCCGATGGTCGTACGTCTCATATTCACCTCCGAATGATCGAAGAAGCATCCGCGGCGAACTAAACGCCCTCACCACTTCTCTGACGCCGCGCTCTCCTTAGGGCTACCGGCGCGGACGCGCAACGGGCGGGTCTTCTTGCGGACCAAGCGCTAGTGGTAGCAATGTCCGTGTATAGTGTACACGCAATATAATATAGCTTATACGCTATATTATTAATATGCAGATAAAGCTATAGCTGCTAACAAATGCGGAGCGTCTGGCTAGTCACACCGGTATCTGCTTAGGTTTATCGGTCCCTCACGGAATCGAGGCCCGAGCGTTGCAGCACGGTGACAGGACCAAAGAACAGCTCGACGGTGAACTGACTGCTGTGCGCGATCCCGTCTCGGAGGGTGCTGCTCAGGACGGTTCGTCCGCGTCGGAGGAGCAGTACCGCGATCTCTACGAGAACGCCCCGGACATGATGGTCTCGGTCGATCCCGCCACGGCGACCATCGTCCAGTGTAACCGTACAACGCTCACGAAGCTGGGTTACTCCAGAGAAGAGATCATCGGCCGATCGATCTTCGACCTCTATCACCCCGATTGCCTGGAGGATGTTGCGAAAGCATTTCAGGCGTTCAAGCGAACCGGCGAGGTGTGTGAGGCGCTGCTGCAGGTGACCTGCAAGGACGGCGAGAAGATCGACGTGAGCCTGAGCGCCTCCGCGGTTCGCGACGCCGACGGAACGATCGTTCGCAGCCGGTCGGTTTGGCGCGACGTGACGGATAGCCGGCGTGCGGAAAGGGAACTGCGGAAGACGAAGGGAGAGTTGGAGAGGCGGATCGCGGAGCGGACGGAAAAACTGCTCGAAGTCAATGAGAAGCTGGCAAGCGAGATCACCGAGCGCAAAGAAGCACAGGAGGCACTGCGGCACGCCCAGAAAATAGAGGCGCTGGGCCGGCTCACGAGTGGTCTCGCGCACGACTTCAACAATCTCCTGACGGTCATTCAGACGAACGCGACCCTGATCGCTGACGATCTGCCTCCAGACGCGACACAGACCCGTTCCGAGTTGAGAGACGTGCAGGACGCGGCGCGTCACGGAGCGACCCTCGTCGAGAAGCTCCTCTCGTTTAGCCGCAGGGGGATGCTCTCGCTGAAGCCGCTCGACCTCGCGGGCCGGGTGGAGCGGCTTTCGGATACGCTGCGTAGGCTGTTGCCGGCATCCATTGAGATTCAGTCGTCGATCGAGGACCGACCGCTTCGAATCGAGGCCGACCCGGACGCGATCGAGCAGATCGTCATGAACTTGGCCAACAACGCGCGCGACGCCATGCCGAATGGGGGAATCCTGCGCATCGACGTTCGGAGGGCGTCGCTGGATGAGGAACGGTGTCGTCGCCAGGGATGGGGAACCGCGGGCAAGTACGTTCGGCTTTCGGTAAGCGACTCCGGCGACGGGATGGACGAGGCAACCAAGGAGAAGATCTTCGAGCCGTTTTTCACGACGAAGGCGGCCGGTGAAGGCACTGGGTTGGGGATGACGATCATCTTCGGCCTGATGAAGCAGCAGAAGGGGTTTGTGGACGTGGAGAGCGCGGTGGGGCGTGGTACTACGATTTCCGTCTACTTTCCGCTAACCTCCCAAGAACCGGAGCCGGTAACGCCACCCCAGGCGGAAGAAAAGCCGCCACGCGGGGAGGGCGAAACGATTCTGCTCATCGAGGACGAGGAGGCCCTCCGAAGGGCGGGGAAGCGAGTCCTCGAGCGGTATGGCTACTCGGTGCTGCTTGGTGTGGATGGGGAGGACGGTTTCCGCGTCTTCAAGGGGAACTCGTCCCGCATCGTTTTGGTCATCACCGACATCGTCATGCCCAAGATGAGCGGTCCGGAAGTGCACGACATGATACGGAAAGAGACGCCGGACGTACGGTTCATCTACACGAGCGGTTATTCGGCCAACGACATACACTCCGGCGTCCCACTCGATCCAACCGTCCCGTTCGTCTCGAAGCCCTGGGCTCTGAGTGCGTTGGTGGCGTTGGTTAGGGAGGTGCTCGACGAAGTCCCGAGCCGCTGACTCGGGTTGGCTTGGCCGGGGTGCCCGCCCCCCTGCCTACGACCCCAGCCTCCCCGCGTAAAACTCGAGTTCCACCCATCCCACCACGGCGCTACCGTTTTTCCGCGCCGGCTCGTACGTGAGGCCCTTGGCGAATCCCACAGCGGTGATGGCGAACTGTGGCACATCGGACGGATCCTTTACGATGACCGTTCCCGGGCTTCCGTCAGCAAGAACCTCTATCGAGAGGATCGCGGGCTTGCTGGGGCGTCTGGTCATCGTGGGTCCGAGGGGAACCGCGAACCGGGCACTCCCCACGAGTCGCGGGCTCTCGTCGAAACAGAGGGCGTCCAGGTTATAGCCCACGGTTTGCGGTCCGTCGCATTGCGGGATTGGCTGTAGCGGAACGGCGTACTCCAACGTGTCGCCGGGCAACAATGCGAGGGTGGTTTCGTATGGTAGGTATCCCGGCGCCACTACCCTGAGTCGATATTCGCCTGCCAACAGTTCGTGCCGGCGGCGATTGACGAACTCGTCGTTGATCCAGAGCGTCGCATCGTTGGCGTCGATGGAAACGATCAACAGTCCCGGAACCGAATCTGCCGGCGCCGCGGGCGCTCGTTCCAACAGGCGGGTCAGTACCGGGAACTGTGCGAGAACCGGCGGCAACTCCCCCGTTCCGGCGTAATATCCTCCGGCACCCACGGCGGCGACCACGACGATGATTAACCCCGCCCGTAGCAGTCTGACTGCCACGCTCTTGCGCCGCGGTGTCGCGGGGCGCCTTCGAGGCGGCTTCTTTTTCGGGGCCGGTACGGGATCGAGTTTCTCGACCTCGGACTGACTTGCCCGTTCTCGGGGAGCTGAGCTGGGTGGATCCGGCGCCGCGGCGGGTGGCGTGGGCACGGCCACGATCTGATCGGCGATAGGCGGTGCTACCTGGGGACGTGCGGGGGGGCTGACCTCCGGCTTTGGCTCTGTCGCGGGTGGTGTCGCGGCGCTCTCGAGCTGCTCCGCCAAAGACGGTTCAATCAGTGAAGGGTTGGGGTCGTCCGCCGGTTTCGGGGCGGAAGGCGTCACCATTTTCTCGAGTTGATCGCCGAACGACGCCTCGAACATTTGAGGGGCGAGCTCGTCCACTGGTGTCGGATCCGGGTCCGGCGCTGTCGCAGCGCTCTCGGCCTGATCGGCAAAGGACGGTTCGATGAGTTGGGGCCCGGGATCGTCCGCCGGTTCCGGATCCTCCGCGGGTCCGGCGGAGACACCTTCCATCTGGTCCGCTTGGTTTTCGAGTGCTGCGTCCTCCTCAACCGCCCCATGTACGATCAGAAGTCCATCGTCGGCCGGTGCTGACGCCTCGGAAGCGGCAGAAACGTCAGTCGGAGGTTCCGGTGCAGCCGCGCTCGGTTCATCCGGCTCCGGCTCCGCCGGCTCGGACGCGGTAATACCGAGCTCTGCCATGCAGTTCGGGCAGAGGTCGTCGGAGTTCTTCGCAATCGGTTCGCGGCAGCGGCTACAGAACATGCGGAGCAGGACCTGTGAGTTGTAGAGTCAGGTACCGCCTGCTACCGTGGCCTCGGAGCATAGAAGGGGAATTCCACCCAGCCCGTCACCGTCCGACCTTGTTTTGTAGCAGCGGTGTACGCCAGGCTCTTGGCGTAGGCGACGGCCTGAATGGAAAATTCGGCTACATCCGACGGATCCCTAACGATGACCGTTCCGGCGGTACCATCCGGCAGTACCTGGATACCGAGAATTACTGGTCTGGTCGGGGTTCTCGCAAGGGCACTCCGCAACGTGACAGCAGAGCTGGTTCCGGGCCGCAGGCGCGGACTCACCTCGAAGCAGGCTTCTCGCAAGTTGTATCCCGCCTCGTAGAGCTGTTCGCACTGAGCCATTTGCTCTAGCGTGACGCGATGCACCAATGTGTCACCAGCCGAAACGGTCACCGTCGTCGCGTAGGGGTCGAATCCCGGTGCCACGATCCGAAGTCGATAGCTTCCTTCCTCGAGGTCGTGACGTAGCCCAGTAACGAACCGGTCGTTGATCCACAGGGTGGCATCGCTTGGGAGGTTCGCGATGACCAAGCGGCCAGGACGGGGTGCTTCCGTTTCGGGATTTTTGACTGCTTGGAGCGTGTCGGGCAGGGCAGCGTTGGGCGCGACAGAATCTACTGCACCTGCTGGGCCGCTGAGCGACGCTGTCGCGACGGGTACGGCGGGTGTTGCAACCGCGGTGTTGGCGCCTGATGGCCTGATGGCGTCCGAAACCTGCCGTAGAATGCTGGCGAGCTGCGGGAAGCGCGCCACCGCGGGCCGCAATCCCCCCGCGGTGTCGACGTAGTAGTATCCGCCTCCGCCCACTCCCCCGAGCATCGTCACCAACAGCATCCCGACCAGCACACCGCTCCTGCGCTTTTTCGGTCGCCGGAACGAGGCACGCGAATCGACCAGAGATGGGCGCGCCGGGATCGGCGTGATGGGCGTTGTGGAAACGGCCGTGGTACGCCCTTCGGCCGGCGAGGGCTTGGGTCTCTTCGGGGCCTGCTCGATCTGGTCTGTGACGGTGCTTGAAAGGGTCGGAACCGGCACGGCGTCGGCGGGATCGCTGGAGAGAGCCGTGATGAGAGAATCTGCGTCGGGAAAGCGCTCGGCGGGATCCTTGGCCAACATCTTGCGAATGATGCGGAAGAGACTCTCGTGTTCGGCCGTCTTCAGCTGGGGGACCGGCGGCTCCTCGTGGAGGTGCTTGAATCCGATGGCGAACGAGTCCTCGCCGTCGAACGGCACACTGCCAGTGAGGCATTGGTACCCGACCACCCCCAGCGAGTACAGGTCGCTGCGCCCGTCGAGGGTTTGCGCCTTGACCTGTTCGGGGCTCATGTACAACGGGGTCCCTACCGTGACACCGGTGCCGGTGAGCGAGGTTTCCGAAGCTGCTTTGGCAATCCCAAAGTCGCACACGACCACGTCACCGGATTCCTTGAACATGATGTTGTCGGGCTTCACGTCCCGGTGCACCACTTGGTGCTCGTGCGCGTGGCCGAGCGCCCGGGCCGACTCGATGAGAATGCGGCGGATGTCTTTCGGTTCCATCGGCGCCACCTGCTCGATCAATTCGGCAAGAGTGGGACCGCTGAGATATCGCATTGCCAGGTAGATGACGTTGCCCGACCGACCCACGCGGTAGATCGGAATGATATTGGCATGCTCGAGTCGCGCTGCCGTCCGCGCCTCCTGCGCGAATCGCTGGACAAAATTCGTATCGTGCTCGTGAGAGAACGGGAGCACCTTGAGTGCCACGTCCCGTCCCAGATCCTTTTCCTGGGCCCGGAACACGGTGGCCATGCCGCCCCGACCGATCAGCTCCCGAACGTCGTACACGTCACCGAGCGCCTCCCGCACGATTTCCAGCTCAGATTTTTTCTCCGGTGTGACCACGGTGGGAACGGCGGGCATCGGCGTGGTTGTGCCGTGTCCAAGTCCGCACTTCGTGCAGTACTCGGCGTTGACGGGAACCTCGGTGCCGCACCTTTGGCAAAACATGTTGAATTCCTACCCTCGTGGTTCGATGATACGATTCCCCACAATACCGCCCGACAACTGCAACTGGGGAAAGGACATAGCTCCCCTTCTGGAAGTGACTTGCGTCACGTGGTGGAGGCCTGCTTCGTAGGCCGCAGCTGAGTCTGTTTGGCCTTTTGGTCGTAGTTTCGGCGCCTTTGGCCAAAGCTCAAACGATGTGGGCTCTTGTTCGCCGTTGGGGTATGGGATCCGGTGGTATTCATGGGCGCGCCGGCGCTGCTGCTGGTAGTGGCGTTGCTGGCGGCCTACTTGCCTGCGCGTAGAGCCGCAAACGTCGATCCGATGGTAGCCTGTGCGGGGGGTAGGGGATCGGGATAGCGGATGGAGTGATAAACGGTCGCTCGACATAAAAGCGAGAGCTGACCCGCTGATAGCTGTTATCAGCTTTCAACTTTCAGGGTCCGGCGTTTCGCCGTCCGGGCAGCCGTCGGGGAACCGCGGATGACGCTGATGGGACGGACAACAGCGGATGCCTCCCCCCACCTCCACACCCCAACAAAGCATTTGATCCGTGTTCACCCGCGTCTTCCGCGTTATCCGCGGTTTCCTGATAGCGGCGGGACCCACTGCAGCCGGAGCTGAAGGTGAATGTCGTAGCCGGCAGCTGGCTGGCTCGGTCCCAGCGGTGTGTTTCTCGCCATGACGTTGGCGTTTTCGTCACTCGCAGTTGTGAGCGCGGCCGTCTTCAGGAGAGGGAAATGGAAGAAGAAGGTCGTGTGAGAAATCGCTGGCTTCCGCTCCTGCGCGAGGCTCCTTAACTTGACAACTTCAGCTGGTTTCAAAGGGACATAATCTCTGGTGCCAAAGGAAAGGCGACACTCGGTCGAGTTCAAGCCGCTGCCGTGTTACGAAGGACATGGCGAGGGCAAAACGTATAGCCATTTTACGTCACTTTTTCACGAAAGCGACGACAGCGGTCTCTATACGATCGCTGGCGTGATGCTCTTTGTGCGGTTTCTGATCGACGTCACCAGGCAAACGTTCCACAACGAGTTTCAGGTGTTTCCGGCTACCCTCGTGTCGATCGCCGTGGACGAGATCGAACGGCGGGCTGTAGAAGGCCAGCTCGGCGACGAGGATTCCAGGATCTTGACAGTGATAGGCCGAAAACTGAGTAAGATCACCAGGCAAGCCGACAAGGCCGGCCGTTATGGCAGGCACTTTACGGTGCTCCTAACCCGCACGATGGCACTCCAGGTCCGCGACTTCTACGCGCCACGAACCACGGAGTATTTGCAAGACGTGGCAGCATCGGAGGGTTTGGAGACGACCTTTTCCTTCGGTGTCGCGAGCCTGACCGAACATGCGATCCGGGATACCGATGACATGTTTCGCAAGTCGGTCAAGGCGCTGGAAGAGGCGAAAAAGCAGGGGCCGGGATCTCTCGTTATTTATGATTTTCGGACGATGCCGCTGGAGAACGATTAGCCCGCCGCGACAGAGTTCCTCGATGCTGCACTCGGCGTCTGCCACGGCGGGCAACGGTCTGTGGCACTATTGATTTCTTCCTGAGTTTCCCCCATGTCGGTGACCCCGCTTCCGGCCCAACGTATGGCGATCGAGGCCCCACTGGGGCCGACTCTGGTAATCGCGGGACCCGGGGCGGGCAAAACCTTTTGTCTCATTGCGCGCGTTGAACATCTCATCACGAAGCACGGCTTTGCACCCAACCAACTCTGTGCCGTCACCTTCACCAACAAGGCAGCCGAGGAGATCGCCACCAGGCTAAAGGATACTCTGGGCCAGCGAGCGGCGGACATCACGCGGGGAACGTTGCACGCACTTTGTGCTCGGATCCTGCGCGAACACGGAATGGCGATCGATGTGCCGCGCGGCTTCGGCATTGCGGACGAGGCGTACCAGCACCGCATTCTTCGGCGCATGCGTGTTCATCGGTCACGTTGGTTCAATCTCCTGACTCTGTTCGGCCGTCGCCGGCTTCAGGGTCATGCGCTCAGTGCGGATGACGAAACGCTGTTCGTGCGATACCACGCGATTCTCCAGCGGCGAAACCTCCTCGACTTCGATGACCTTATTGGTCGAACGGCAGAACTCTTCCGCGATCATCCCGACGTTGCGGACCGAGTCGGAGCGCAGTGGCGATGTGTTCTGGTGGACGAGTTTCAGGATCTCAATGAATCCCAGTACTACGTGCTCACACAGCTCGCGCAAAGCCACAACAATTTTTTCGCCGTTGGTGACGAAGAACAGTCTATCTTTTCGTGGACGGGCGCCGACCCCACTATCCTGGTCCGGTTCCAGCGTGACTACGAGATTCCCGAGCCCATCGTGCTCGACAGCAATCACCGCTGCTCCCGTCAGATTTTTGATACCGCCCGACTGCTCCTGACAGCGAATCCATCGTTGTTTCACAAAGAGCTGCGTGCGGACAAGGACTCCCCCTTTCCCGTGACCGCGTACGCGTTCCCGGACGATGCCGCGGAGAGGGAATGGATCCTCTCCGATATCGCGAAAGATCGCCAGGCCGAGCCCGGCCTACGATGGGGTGACTATGCGATACTGTATCGACGGCACCAAACCGGCCATGCCTTCGAGCAGCGCATGGTCCGGGAGGGTATTCCATGCCGGCTTGCGCGAGGCCGATCGCTCGCCGACGACCCCGTGATCCGATTCGTAGTCGCGTCGCTCCGACTCGTAAGCCAGCCTGGAGACCCCATCGCGGTCGAAGTGTTTGCGGAACAGGTGCTGCCGGAGTCGTTGTTGGCCCACATACGCGCCGCAGTGAAAGAGGATGAAGGTCTCATCCCGGCGCTCCGTGCGTTTGCACGAACACGACCGAAGACGGACCCGGACGCCAAGAAAGCCTGGCGCTTTGTTTATCACGTCGAGAACCTCGAGGCGCTGCACCAATCACATACGACCCTAGCCGGCTTCGTAGAAGAGTTGTTGGCACAGCGGGTGGGTAAGTACAGCAATGTGTTGGAGGAGCACCATGACGAACTGACCGATCCGGCTGCAGAGCCTGCGGCGGGGCGACTGGCTGACCGGCTGCGAACCGCGATGGCGGCCAACGCCAGGGTGGTGGTGACCGCCCCCGCCCCCGCCCGGGCCGGATTGGACATCGCTCTCCGGGGCATGCTGCGGGCCGCCGGGGTGTCCACCACACGTAGTGAACGGGGCCACGATCACCCAGCCGCACCACACGACATGCTGATTGAGCCCGGAGATGGAGGGCCGCTCGGCCTGGCCGTCACATTATTCAAGGCGTTACAGCTGATTCAATCTCGTGACTTCGAAGACGTCTTCGAGAGTTACGTCGCGTTCGATCTCGAGACCACCGACAAAGACGTGTCTGAGTGCGAGATCGTCGAGATCGGCGCGGTAAAAGTGCAAGGCGGTCAGGTCGTGGACCGGTTTCACTCACTCGTGCGGACCGACCGGCCGATCTCGTCGGGCGCGAGCGAGGTCCACGGATACGAAGATGCCGATCTGGTGAACGCTCCGCGGTTCGCGGAGGTGTGGCCCAGGTTTCGCGACTTCGTGGGCGACCAGGTGGCGGTGGCTCATAACGGGCAACGCTTCGATGTCCCGGTGCTCAGGCGGTCTGCGGCCGGGTTGGACGGGGCTGATGGACTGGTTTTTTTTGACACATTGCCTCTGGCCCGATCCCTGTACCAGGATAGTGCGCGACTGGTGGATCTCGCCGCTCGATTTGGCGTGGAAATGGGGCGCGCCCACCATGCAATGGACGATGCCGAGACGCTGGCGGCGGTGTTCCATCACCTAGGGCGGCAAAAGGTCGTACGGTCCCGCAAGTCGATCCTGGTGAATCTACTCGACTACCTGGGGCTCGCCCTCGCCCTGGAAGGCGGCGGAGATGCAGCGGAGGAAACGCAGCTGCTGTCGGAACTCGCCCGGCCGTATGCGCTGGGCCGTTTCAGCGATTGTCTCGAGTTCTACGCCGGTGAGGCCAACCGCGACACCGAGGGAGATGTCCCGTCGGTGGACGAGGTCATCCGGCGGATGGGCGGGAAAGCCCTGATGGACCGTATTCGCGCGACCCGGTCCGCTGCCCAGCGATATCCCCTTGCGATGGCACGGTTGCGAGCACTCATCGAGGCCAGTGCGAGGGAGACCCTCGACGACGGCATCCGCGCTTTTCTCGAGCGCGTCGTGTTGTCCACTTCCGAGGGTGCGGATGTGGACTTGCACCGTGTCAACTTGCTGACCCTGCACTCCACCAAGGGGCTCGAGTTTTCTCGCGTGTACGTCGTGGGGGTTGAAGACTATCAGCTCCCTGGGTACTACGCCGTGAGGGATGCGCGCCAGTCGGACATCGAGGAGGCCCGCCGACTGTTGTACGTCGGCATGACCAGAGCTCGGGATCGCCTCGTGCTGACACGGGCGGCTAGCAGGGAGGGGAAGGACACGGGTGGCAGTCGATTTCTGGAGGAGATGGGGTTAGAGCCGGTGGACGTTGCCGGTCAGGACTCACCGCCCTTCCCTTGAATTCGAACCTCGTAGTCGGCGTAGACGGTTCCCAAAGCGTGTGTGCGGGACGGTAGGACGGTAGGACGGTAGGACAGGCAGACGGGCAGGCGGGCAGGCGGACGAAACCGGTCCAAGACGGAGTTTCGCTCGTGGCTCGCGGCTCGTAGCTCAACTATGGAGTGGCTAATGGTGTGTTGGCTTACGAAACCCGCTTTCCTTCTTGGAGCGTGTATCTGGGTTCCCGCCCTGCAGGGCATGCAGAGCGATGTGGCGTTTCCGCCTGAGGTGTATGCAGGGCGTCGAGCGCGTTTGATGGATCGGCTCGAGGGAGCGCCTGTGATCGTGCCAGGGAGATATCTCATCAGGAATTCGGGGCGCGACAAACAGGATCCCAACTTTTGGTACCTGACCGGCGTGGAATCGCCGTACGCGATATTGGTGATGGCGCCCGGCCCTGCGGCGATGCGCGAGATCCTGTTTCTGCCCGAGCAGTTTCAGTTTGCCGGGGTCCAATATCCGTTTCCCGACGATCGGATGAGGCGCGCAGCCTGGAATTGGCCGATCAGGCGGTTGTCGCCCGGTGCGGAGGCCCAACGTGCGACGGGCATTTCCGAAACGTACCCGATCGACGAATTTGCGGAACGCCTGCCGCAGATCGTGGCCGGAGCCGAAACGGTGTGGATCGTCCGTGAGGGCGGCACGTTGTATCACCCACCCGGTTTGGGCAGTCCGCCGATCACCCTCGGCGAGCACTTCGAGCGCGCGGTGACCAACTTGCTCGCCCCCGCCCCCGCCCCCGCCCCCGTCCCCGCCCGCGTGAACGATGCTACGCCCATGGTCGAGCGGATGCGCTTGGTGAAGGATGTCTTCGAGATCGCCGCGCTTCGGCGCGCCGCAGAGATCAGCGCCATTGGTTTGAGAGAGCTGATGGGCGAAATCAGGCCTGGCATGAACGATCAGGAAGCTGCCGGCGTGTTGGAGTATGTGTGGCAGCGCGAGGGATCTCCGCGCACGTCGTTTGGACGGATTGTCACCTCCGGCCCTGCGGCGGTGAGTCTTTATACGCTCAAATCCGAAAACTACAACTCGACCGATCGCGTGATGCAGGATGGGGAACTGTTATATGTAGACTACGGCGCCGCGGAGTGGCGAACGTACACATCGGACATCAGCCGCGTCTATCCGGTCTCCGGCCGATTTTCTCCGGAGCAACGCCGGTTATACGAGATAGTCCTCGAGGCACAGGAGGCCGCCCTCGCCACCATCGAGCCCGGAGTGATGATGGTGGACGTCATTCGGGCGGCCGCCGCTGTGTTCCGCGAGCACGATTTAGAGCAGTACGAGGATATCGATCGCATGGGCATCGATCGCGTATGGGGCGTCATGCCCTCACCCACATATTGGTTGGCGCAAAGTGGTACGCTCACCGACTACAGCGGGGCTCGCGGGACCGGGGTCCGCGACCTCGGCCATCACATCGGTCTCGAGGCCCTCGACAGCCGGGATTATTCCACGCCGCTGGAGGTCGGCATGGTTTTCACCGTTGAGCCCAAACTGTACGTGCCGGAACTCGGCATCGCGATCATGATCGAAGACATGGTCGTGGTGACGGAGGACGGATACGACAACCTGTCGAAGGATGCGCCCAAGACGGTTGAGGAGATCGAGCGGATCATGGCGGAGAGGAATTGACATAGCCAGCGAGCCGGCCATAATATGAACCAGCCTTTATCAATCGCATGATGTGAGGATGAGGGGTGGTCACCCACTGCAGGAGGTGATCCATGCAACCTCGGTATTCCGGCCTCGCTATTCACGGCGCCATCGGTGGCGTCATCGCCGGTGCCGTAGTGATGGGCTGGTTCTTCGTCCTGGACGTGCTGGCCTCCCAACCGCTTGCGACCCCGACTGTCTTGGCCAGCATGCTGCTCGACAGGGACATCGTACACGCCACATTTGGGGTGGTGGCCGGCTACACCATCTTGCACTTCGGGGTTTTTGTCCTTCTCGGAGTGCTGGCGGCTTTCGGTCTCCAGGTGTCAGGTGTTGTTCCCGGTCTGCGTCACGGCGTGGTGTACGGGCTCGGTGTGCTGAATGCCGTGCACTACGGGGCATTCCTCGCGACCGATGCTCAGATGCTCACGGTGCTACCTACCGGACATGTCCTCGCGGCCAACCTGCTGGGTGGCATGGGCCTCATGGCGTACTTACACCGTGCGCAGCATGCGGAGTCACCGCTGGGTCTGGGCGTGCTGATGGCGCGGCCGTTCCTAAGGCAAAGCATCGGGACGGGATTCGTCGGAGCGGGCACCGTCGCCCTCTGGTTTCTCCTGTTGGACCTCTTCGCCGGCCAGCCGTTTTTTACTCCGGCGGCCCTCGGTTCGGCGGTGTTCTTGGGCGCATCGAGCCCGGCCGAGGTGGAAACCACCATAGGATTGGTTGCCTCCTACACCGTACTGCACCTGGCGGCGTTTATCTTCGTAGGAGCGATTCTCGTTTGGGTATCCGAGCGTATCGTGCACACGCCAGGATTGTGGATGTTGGCGTTGCTGGGATTCATCACCGTGGAGGCTGGATTCCTAGGGCTGGCTGGAATGCTCGGCGGGTGGGTGTTGGGAGCGGTCGGTTTCCTTGCCGTCGTCGGTGGCAACCTCCTTTCCGTCGCCGCGATGGCGAGATGGATTTGGGTTACGCATCCGGGGCTGAGGGAGAAGTTGGTGGAGCAACCCGTGGCGACCCTGGTGTAGTCACTTCGCCCGGCACCAAGAGCTTCAGAGGGTGAGACGACTTGGGAAGCCGTCTCACCCCTTCTCACCGTGTGTTAGCAGCATCCTCCGCCACCGCAACATCCGCCGCCGTCATCATCGGGTTCCGTCAGGCAGCACACGAACACCGTGGGGCTGAGTTTTGGATTGAACATGACTCCTCCTTATGGTTGGTAGTAACAACTGTAACTCGAAAAAAACACACTGTCACGCTTCTTTGATACAACAAGTCCCGCCCGACGTATCTACTCGCTCGGCGGCAGCCCGAGCCAGCTGGTGTATGAGCTTGGTCATGGCCCGCCGAGTCTTGGGATCGAACTCGGCGATGAGACTCTTTTCGTGCTCGACAATGTCCCGCCGGATTCGTGCCAAAAGACTCTTACCGCTCCTCGTGACGTCCAACTGCACCGCGCGCCGATCGTCCGGATGCGAGTTTCGTCTCAAGTATCCTTTGCGTTCCAGCGCGTCTACTACGCGGCTTGCGGTACTCTTGTCCAAGTAGAGCTCGGCTGACAGTTCGTTCACTGTGATGCCTCTCCGGCGCACGACCGCGTCGAGGGCATAACACTGTGTCACGGACAGGTCGTGGCAACATATCCGATCCCGGTCGCGGAACTGGTACACCCGAATGAGATCTTGCAGTGCGTCGTACAACGCCTGGGCATCTTGTTCGAGTTGCGAGCTGGCTGGAGAGTCGGTCTTGAGCACTCTGTGTCCTAATAGTTGCTGCTAACAACTATATCGCCCAAGGGTGGCATACGTCAAGGGTCGGCGATCCTCACCCACCGGCTATCAAACGTCCAAACTGTTCGGCGCTCACGTTCCCTCCGCTGACGATCGCCACGACGCGGTCGCCGGAACGGAGGGGAATCTTGTGAGCCAGCAGGGCGGCGACGGTGGCCGCGCCGGACGGCTCGGCCACGAGTTTGGCCCGGGAGAAGATCAGGCGCATGGCATCGATCATCTCATCGTCCGACACCAGCACGACTTCTTCCACGAATTCCTTCACGAATTGGTAATTGAGTTCTCCGGCCATTGGCGGGGCGAGGCCGTCGGCAATGGTCTGGACGGAATCGACCTGAACGGCGTGACCCGCCGCGAGACTTTGGTGCATCGTCGATGCCCCTGTCGGTTCCACTCCGTAGATGCGGACGGCGGCATTGGTCAGTTTGATTGCGCCGGCGACGCCGGCAATCTGGCCGCCGCCCCCAATCGGAACGACTACCACGGTTGCATCGCCCACCTGTTCGAGGATCTCCAGGCCGGAGCTCCCGGCCCCGGCGATGATCTGGGGGTCATCGAAGGCATGGATGTACGTGAGGTCCAGCTCGCGTTCCAACTCGTGGGCCTTGGCGAACGCCTCGTGCACCGTCCCGTGCAACACCACATCGGCACCGTAGCCGGAGCTGGCGTCGGCCTTGATCTGCGAGGCGTTCGCCGGCATGACCACGGTGCATGGCGTGTGGGTGACGCTGGCGGCCCAAGCGAGCGCCTGCGCGTGGTTCCCCGCGGAGATGGTGACGACGCCCCGCTCGCGGCCGCGTTTCTCGAGTTGCATCAACTTGTTGAGCGCGCCACGCGCCTTGAATGAGCCGGTTTTCTGAAGGTTTTCACACTTGAGGTGCAGGCGTGCGCCGATTTCCTTGCCGAGCAGCGTGGATCGCTGCATGGGGGTACAGTGGATGTGGTCTCTGATTCTCTCGCGCGCCTCGAGGAAATCCTGGAGCGTCAAAGGAATGGTCATGTAGCCTTCGGGTGTCTTGACTGTGCGGGGTCCATCACAAATCTTGACTCACAACTCACAACTCACAACCCACAAAACCCCATGGCCAACTACTGGTTACTCAAATCGGAACCTACGACGTACTCCATCGACGACTTGGAGCGAGACGGAAGCACATGCTGGGAGGGGGTGCGCAACTACTCGGCGCGGAACAACATGCGGAAAATGGTACGCGGCGACCTGGCGTTATTCTATCACAGTAACGCCAACCCTCCAGCCGTCGTGGGCGTTTGCCGGGTCAAGAAGGAGGCGTATCCCGACCACTACGCATGGAACAGGCGCAGCAAGTACCACGATGAGAAATCACCGAAGGACCACCCTCGATGGTCCATGGTCGATGTGGAATACGTCGAGACCTTTGCCAACCTGGTGTCGCTCGAAGAGACAAAGCATACCGCGATGTTGAAGGACATGGTTTTGGTGAAGCGGGGCCGACTCTCGGTGCAACCGGTGACGAAGAAGGAATTCGAGGTGATCACGAAGATGGGAAGGCAACGGGCCCGCTAACGGGATTCCATCCGAGCGATTTCGGCCTCGGCGGCGATGAAGCCGAACGCGGCCCACTGACTCCCACTCAACACGGTCCGCCACACCCGTTCCGCATCCGCCGGTCGCCCGTTCATCGCATGCCACTGACCGATTCCGTATCCGACGGTGGCGTTGGCTAACGGCACGTCATCCTCTGCCCGCGTATCGAGCAGGCCTTCCTCGGCGAGTTCTTGCTTGTTGAGCAACAGCAAGCGCCGGTAGGACTCGTTCTCGATGATGTCCATCGCAGGGGTGATCCCGTCCAATACGGTCGCGGCATCGTCATCGCGCCCCAAGCGACGGAGGATCATGTAGAGCCAATAAGACGCGGCGACGACGGAGTCCGGGTTCTTGGATACCCCCCAGCATTCGCGGTACGCCCGGAGAGCGTTTTCCATATCGTCGGTCAAGTAGTACGCGAGGCCCAGATGGTACCAGATGTTGAATTGTAGGGTGCTCGTCGGAATGTTCCTGGCGTTCGGCAGGCCATCGGGCTCGACCTGATCGACCTGCCCCCGCACGAGTTCGGCCGCTTGCTCTAGGTCTCGTATTGCCATGTCGAATCGGCGAACCGTCACGTAACGGTGTCCCCGGTGTCGGTACATGCGTGCGTCGCCGGGGTGGTCCGCGATTCCCTGGCTGAAAACACCTATGGCTTCTCTGTAGCGACCCAGATATGCGGTACGCCGGCCCAGCCAGATCAATGCGTCCGCGCTCGAACGATCGGCCTCGTAGCTCTCGCGTGCCTCATCGAGGCGCTGCCTGTTACCTTGCCGAACCTCAGCCGGTTGGGTGGGTGGGTACAGGGTGTCGCCGAACAGCGAGATGGCCTGAGCATCGAGCGGCAGATTCCGCAAGCCGGTCTCTGATGCGGATCCCCCGCAGCCCAGCAACCCGAAACAACATCCGACGACGATGACCGTTCGCATGTGGTGACCAGATTCTGTTGATGGAGGTCGTCAATGCTACTGTTGCGGATCTGGTTTCGAAAGGCCTGGAGTCTTCCCGTCTTCTCGCGCGTGCCACGGGGCCGGCTGTCGTCCTCTACCGTCCGCAGCTCACTGCGAACAGATTCAGACCGGTGACCACCCAATCATTCACTCCGCGGGAATTTTGCCCAGCGCGATGGCTCCCGGGCCCGCACTTCCAAACCCTGGGTGCTCGTTTTTTGCGCTCAGGCAACGGGCCGCGCTTGTACCGGGAACGGGTGGAACTCCCCGATGGGGATTTTGTCGATCTCGATTTCGCATTCGACCCAGTGCGACCCGGGCGCTTTGGTGGGGTGCCGGTTGTGTTGCTGGTGCACGGACTCGAAGGCAACGCACGGTCGAAATACGCGCTCGAAACGTATCGAGCGCTGCGTGCGCACGGGATGGCGCCGATCGGTTTGAATTTTCGCTCGTGTAGTGGCGAACTGAATCGGCTCGCGCGAATGTACCATTCCGGTGACACGGCCGACATCCAGTTCATTCTGCATTTGCTGTCCGATCGGTTTCCCGACCGGGCCAGGGGAGCCATCGGTTTTTCACTGGGCGGCAACGCGTTGCTACAGCTGTTGGGAAGTTCCGACAGCGCTGCATCCTTCGGTCTCTCCGCGGCGGCGGTCATCTCCGTGCCCTACGATCTGTCGGCAGGGGCGGACCACCTAGAACGTCCGGGAGGAAGGCTCTATGCGGCATACTTGCTCCGAAAGCTCCAACGCAAGGTGCGTGCGAAGAGGCGCATCATGCCGGCCCACATTGACGTTCGGCGAGCATTGGCCGCGACCACCTTTCGCGAGTTTGACGACGCCGTCACAGCGCCACTCCACGGTTTCGATGGAGCGGAAGATTACTATCGGCGCTCGAGTTCAACACGAGCCATCTCGGGAATTCGAATTCCGACCCTCCTGCTCCACTCGATGGACGATCCGTTTCTGCCGAGCCGGTGCATTCCGGTGGAGGCCGCGAAGAACAATCCTTTCGTGACCACCGCGTTCACCACGGTGGGTGGCCACGTCGGCTTCGTCGCGCGGAGTTGGCCCTGGCGTCCGCGGTTTTGGGCGGAGCAGGAGGTGGCGCGATTTCTGGCGGCGGCCTTGTGTGACGGAGCGCCGGTTGGAGCGGATGGCGCTGAGTGAACGGGGACCGGCCCTTAGTCCACTCGACCTTTGTTTCACCGAAGTTCGAGAGTAGTCCTACAGGCTTTCCGGTTGCCACCAAGTAATTGACTAGCTGAATCTCATGGGTCGATACTTTCACCAGGTTGGGATCTACCAGATACCCATTCATTCACATGACCATATCCCGTCTATCCTGTCAAAAAACGTCACCGAACATATGAAACGGAGTACTTAGGGCCGGTTGCTCACATCGAGGCGCTTCTCGATCCGGATCATCGCACCGTCGGTGAACTCGACCTCGAGCGTCAGCACATAGGTTCCCGGCGGAAGCTTCTCCGGTAGGTCGACGGCCACGGATCTGGGGTAAAACGGCTGGTTCGAAGCGGTCCGATCCTGCCAGCGCAAGCTGAGGGGCGGTTTGTCGGATCCAAGACCAAACACGTCAGCCACCCGCCGCCACAGGCTCTTTCCCCGCTTGGCCAGCGTAATAGAAGTCGAAATTCGTTCGGAGGCCGCGCCTGTTCCGTACAGTTCCCAGTACAATCCGAAGCGTTCTCCGGGATGCATCCGGCTGGTTGGACGAGCCGACTCGATCGCGGCCTCGAGCGTTTCCGGGAGAGAGTCGTCTACCGTGGTGAGCAGCCACCCCGAAAGTGCCCGTTGGGAAATTCCGGCTGGTTCCATCAGCGGTTCTGAGCCGTCCGGGGCCGTTCTGCGGATCGGGGTCGTGATGAGTCGCGCAGGCTGCAGGCCGTATCTCGCCCTGGCGGCTCGCTTCTCTTTCGTGGCGAGCACCTCGAGACTCAGCAGGTGGGGGGGGGGTGCGAGAGGCGCCACCATCGTCAACGATCCGCTCTTTCCGATAACAGTTCGCTGTACGATGAGCGGCTGGGCCGTTTCGCCGCGTTGTAACACCATGGCGGCGCTGACCGACGCATCGTGCGGAACGCTGTCGTCGGTGAGCTCGAAGACGGCGACGACGACCAGCGAGTCGCCCCGGAGAAATCCGAAGAGCTGGTGTGACAGTTCGTCAAAGGCTGCCGCTGCGTAGGGGGGCGCATGCCCCGCGCGTGGGCGGTTTGGCTCGAGGTCCCACCGTGTGTCGTCTAGTTCGAATGGGCGGTCGACCAGCTCGGCCACAGGCAGGAAGTACTTGGCCCCATGACCGAAATGCCCGCGTACCGGAGGTTTGAGAGCTTGTGTGGTGGTGCGAATCCGCTCCCAGCCGAAGGTCCAGCCGTACCGCATCACGAATCGATGGAGGTCTCGACCCCACCGATCGCCTTCCGGTGACTCGGCCACCTTCAAGAATGCGCTGTGCACGTGGCGGGAGTAGTGTTCCGCTCGCAGTTCGTTGCCGGGTATGCTGTAGAATGGATCTGCCAGCCAGAAGATCCGGCGCTGAAGGGAATCCCGCTCGGCGCAGCTCAGTTTTCGATACCGCTTCCTGATGTCGCCGGAGAGAAGCTCCGTGAGGTCACTCCATTCACAACGGAGGGCCTCATCCATCTGCTCGAGCGCCCGCGTGTACGCCGAATCAGACTTCGAGAAGTCGTTCGCGGCGTAGTGGGCGAAACCGGCCAAGGCCAGGCACCACCAAGCATCGACGGATCGGCATTCGGTCGCAGCCGTGAGGGCCGCACTCGGATCGTCGGCCTCGACCAAATACCGGACGCGCTGCCCGGCGATCCAGGGGTCGCCCGGCAGGGCCGCTGCCGCTGAATCCAACCGGGCAATCAGTGAGAGACGGGACACTCCCACCGCAGGATCTTCCACCGGCTCGGTCCATGTTTCGTCGGCGCCCCAGTCGAGGTTGCTCAGGCAGTACCGGCCGATTCGGATTTCGCAGCTGCCGTAGGTCGGATCGCCCCATCGCATGTACCGGCGCCTGGTTCGCTCGAACCGCACCTGCGCCGATTGCACGGCCCGCAGAACCGCTTGCGAATCGGGAGCCGCGGAGTGTTGCGTGGCGGTCAGGGGTGGTATCGCCACCACGATCATGAGCGCGGCGGCCACCGCAATCGGGCGGTTCACCAAGTACATTCCTCCGGTGAGCGCATCCAAAGTTATCTCAACGCCCCGGCCCGACGCGAGTCCCCAACACACCGCAAGTCCCAACCGGGCAACTAGTTCGGCAGCATGACCCATCACGCTACAAGCTCTCCGCTATCTGGCGTGTTGGCATTATTGTTGCATCCTTCATGCTGACCGCATCCCGTTTCGTGCGGCCGCGACCCTGGCAGCTTCCTCTGGTCCTGCGGTCGTCAACGTTCAACATAGCAAGAGCTGGGCTTGCCTAGCCTCTGCTACGTTGAGGTGGCCCAAGTGCCGCCAACCCCCAAAACACGGTAAATCGCCCATTTCTTGACGGTGGCGTGACTATAGGGCTGTAACCTGTCGCGAGTCGAACAAACCATACCGACCGAACAGGCAGGTTACCTCATGGCTCGACTAGGTCCGTCGCTCCGATCCCGGGTTCGCGTTTTGATCCTCGCGTCAAGCGCCGTGTTTCTCTCGTCTGGTTGTCTGGTCAAGAGGATGGCGCTCAACAGCGTCGGTGACATGGTGGCTGCTGGCAATTCCGGATACATGACGGACGACGATCCGGAATTCGTTGGTCAGGCAATGCCGTTCGGCCTCAAATTGATGGAAAGCCTCATCGCCGCGGCCCCGAATCACAAGACCCTGCTTCTCGGTGCGGCGGCCGGTTTTACGCAGTACGCGTATGCCTACGTTCTGCTGGAGGCCGATGTCGCCGGCGTCGACGATTATCGCCGCTATCGAGAGCTCCGGCATCGTGCCCGAAGGCTTTTTCTCCGAGGCCGTGACTACGGTTTTCAAGGTCTGGAGGCCCGTCACCGCGGTTTCCGCGAGTGGTTCGAGGCTGATCCGGATGCCGTCCTCGCAGAAATGAAAGAAGACGACGCTCCGTTTCTCTACTGGACCGGGGCGGCGTGGGGCATGGCCATCACGATCTCCAAGGACAACCCCGTCCTGCTGGCCGATCAATTGAGCGTCGAGAAGCTGTTGGATCGGGCTCTGGAATTGGACGAGGACTATCAGTACGGCGCCATCCACGGCGCCATGATCACCTACGAATTCCTCCGTCAGGGTGCGCCGGGCGATCCGGCGGAACGGGCTCGTGAGCATTTCCGCCGCGCGGTGGAACTCACGGACGGGAAATCTGCCGAACCCTATATCGCGCTGGCCGAGAACCTGTCGGTACGTACGCAGGACCGCGCCGAGTTCACCCGGCTCTTGGAAACGGCGCTGACCATCGATCCGGACGAACGAACCGAATGGCGGCTGGTCAATCTCATCATGCAGCGCCGCGCCCGTTGGCTTCTGACCCAGACCGACGAGTTGTTCGCCGCAGCCCAGGTGCCGGCGGGATCGGATCGACGCCTGCGCTTTCCATTCTGAACTGACTACGCGAGGAAACCGACCATGCGATACACGACACTATCAACTGTACTGTTGATCGCAACACTGGCAGGGACTAGTCCGCTCGGTGGACAACGGATCAAACTCGGCACCCTGGCGCCGAACGGCACGTCGTTTCATGAGAGCCTGTTGGGCATGCGTGACGCCCTGCGGTCCTGCCCCGACGGAGGTCTCCGGATGACCGTCTATCCCGGCGGGGTTCTGGGCAGTGAGGCGGCGCACGTGCAGAAGATGCGGATCGGTCAGATCAACGCCGCTCTCCTGACAGCGGCTGGGCTCGGCGAGATCGATCCGGCCGTCAACGCCCTCCAACTGATGCCGATGGTGTTTCGGTCTCTCGAAGAAGTTGATTACGTCCGCTCGCGAATCGCGCCGGATCTCGAAGCGAGACTCCGCGATCGGGGATTCCACGTCCTGTTCTGGGGCGATGCGGGTTGGGTTCGGTTCTTCACCACCGAGCCGGCCCTGCGACCCGACGATTTCCGTCGCCTGAGGATCTACGTGGCGGCAGGAAGCGCCGACCAGATCGACCTGATGCGCAACGCCGGCTATCAGCCTGTCCCCCTCGAACTGTCGGATGCGCTCACCGGTTTGCGCACCGGGATCGTCGACGCCGTCCCGACGCTGCCGATTCACGCGCTCGCCGCGCAGTTCTTCACCACCGCGAACCACATGCTCGAGTTGAATTGGGTGCCGCTCGCGGGGGCCATGGTCATCCGTACAAACGTTTGGGACCGGATGTCCCGGGATTCGAGGGACTGTTTGCAAACCGCAGCCTGGAACGCGGGCCAGGAGATTCAGGAACAAGGACGACGGGAGAACGACGAAGCGGTCGTGGCCATGCAGGACAAGCACGGTTTGATCGTCCATCCTGTCGATTCCACGCTCGAAGAGGAATGGCGGCGCGCAGCCAGTGAGTACTGGAGTGAGGTCCGCGGTTCTCTCGTACCCGAAGACGTGTTCGATCGGGTGATGGGACTGCTGGAAGAGTTCCGCGCGACGCCCGCATCAGACAAGCACTAAAGTGTCGACCGTCGCGGCCGAATCCGGTGGTGGGGTCGTGGAACCCTCCAGGGTGGGTGACACAACCGTGATGGAGTCCACTCAGTGGTCACTCCGCAGACTCGAGGACGCCGTGCTCATGGCGACCCTGGCGCTGATCCTGATGCTGCCCCTCGCGGAGATGGTGGCGCGGCGCCTGTTCGCAACGAGCATTTCCGGGGTCCACCCGTTCACCCAGCATTTCACCCTG